>DSCZ01000063.1 GCA_011048855.1 Desulfobacteraceae bacterium
CTGTTAAACGTTTATGTCAAATGGTATTACCAGATGTATACGAATAATGCAAGAACATAAAAATTCAAAAAATTCATGGAGGCGAGATGGCTAAGTTTTATGAGTACCAGGGAAAGGAGTGGTTCAAAAAATATGGTATCCCTATCCCTGAGGGGTTTGTCGCGAAGTCGCCTGAAGAAGCGAAGGACGCTGCATCCAAGATAGGGAAGCCGGTGGTGGTCAAAGCCCAGGTATGGGCGGGCGGCCGCGGCAAAGGGGGGTTTGTTAAATTTGCCGACACTCCCGAAGAGGCCTCCGAAGCGGCTCGAAGTATCATAGGGAAAGAACACCGTGGGTTGGAGGTCAAAACAGTGCTGGTCGAAGAAAAACTTCCGATCAAGCAGGAGTTTTATGCCGGCGCGATCATCAATTCGGCTCAGGATGTGAGGGGGCCGGTGCTGATGTTCAGCCCCGACGGCGGTGTGGATATTGAATCGGTTCCAAAAGACCGAATCGCATTGCTCAATGTGGACGTCATCAAGGGATTGATGCCTTATGATACGATCGATATGTGTGTATCCATGGGGATCAAGGGTAAAGTGCTTCGGCCTGCCGCGGACATCGTTTTCAAACTTTTCAAGATGTTCCAGGGGCTCGACTGCAGAAGCCTCGAGATAAATCCTCTCGTTGTCTGTGAAGACGGCAGGGTCCTGGCTGCAGACTGCCGTATGGCTATAGACGACCAGGCGTTGTTCAGGCATCCGGAACTTGGCATAAAAATCGGACGGGAATTTTTGAAGGAGCCGAGCGAGTTTGATCTGATCGGCTGGAGCTTCGAAGAGAGCGATTTCCGGGGGACCAGTTATGTGGCCGAAATGGCTCCACCGGAAGAGGTTAAAAAAGGCGGTTACGTCGGATTTCATGGAATAGGCGGCGGCGCCGCGATGCTGGGAATGGACGCGATGAACCGCGTCGGATTGAAGGTGTCGGACTTCGCCGATACCAGCGGAAATCCCACCGCATCGAAAGTCTACAGGGTCGTCAAGTTGATCATGTCCCAGCCCGGCATAGAAGGTTATATCCTGGCCGGTTTTATGATGGCCAACCAGGAACAATGGCACCATGCCCACGGCATCGTGAAAGCTCTGCGTGAAGAACTCCCGAAGAAGCCCGGTTTTCCGGCCGTCATTCTGCTTTGCGGAAACAAGGAAAAGGAATCGCAGGAGATCTTGAAGGAAGGCTTGGGGGATCTCAATGCCAGGGTCGAAATTTATGACCGGGAGTATGTATACGATGCTTCCTTTATCGGCAGCAGGATGAGGGCGCTTGTCGATGAGTACAGAAAAGAACGAGGAGTTGCATAAGGGGGTAATCCGATGCTGGAATTCAACGAAAGAACCATCAAGGTCATCATCGATGACAGCAAATGTGAAAGCTGCGAATCAAAGGCGTGCATCGAGGCGTGCAAAACATACAGCAGGGGCATCCTGGTATTGAAGGATGGAAAGCCTGCCGTCGAGGGCAGCCCTGAGGATCTGGCCCGTAAAGGCACCGAGTGTCTGGCCTGTGAGTATGAGTGCTGGTTCAGGGGCAAGTCGGCCATTACCATCGAAGTCCCGATCGAAGGACTGGACGCTTATAGAAAGAAGTACGGCACAGAATAACGGGGGATATTATGTCGATATTGTTGGATGAAAATACCAGAGTGATCGTTCAGGGTATGACAGGGAGGGAAGGATCCCTTCGGACTGAATTCATGAAAGGATACGGCACCAAGGTGGTGGCGGGGGTCACTCCAGGCCGCGGCGGGCAGGAACATCTGGGCATACCGGTGTTCGACACCGTCAAAGAGGCTGTAAGAAATGTTGGAGAGGTGGATGCCAGCGTAACCTTCATCCCCGGCCCCGCTCTTAAAAGCGCGGTGTTTGAGGCGATAGACGGAGGGGTCAAGTTCGTCGTATCACCGGTTGAACGAATTCCGGTTCATGATGTCATCGCGATGGTCAATTATGCACTCGCCCATGACGTCAAACTGCTGGGGCCTGGCAGCCTCGGCTTGATAAGCCCGGGCAAAGCCGCCATGGGCTGGCTGGGCGGAAGTGTGGACTGGGCCAACATGTTGTTCGAGCCGGGTCCGATGGGCGTTATTTCCCGCAGCGGCGGCCAATCCGGCACGGTGCCGTGGGCGCTCAAAGTCGCAGGACTGGGCATCAGTACGGCCCTTCACATCGGCACCGAACCGGTGCTCGGAATTTCGATGGCTGAAGTGCTCCGGATGTTCGAGAAAGATGAGCAGACAAAAGCGGTTGCGATATTTGGTGAAATCGGAGGCACTCTTGAAGAAGAAGCGGCCGAGGTGGTCGAGGCAAAAGAGTTCAACAAGCCTCTGGTAGCATTTATAGCCGGCGCCTGGGCGCCCGAGGGGATGCGCTTTTCGCATGCCAGCAGCATCGTCGAGGGCAACAAGGGCACCGCGAAAGGCAAGATCGAAGCGTTGCGTGGAGCAGGAGCAACAGTTGTTGACAGTCCCGAGCAAATCGCGCCCGCAATTAAAAAACTATTGAATCTGTAAGGAGGGTTTTGTCATGACTGTAATGAGATCCGTGTTTTATGTACCCAGCAATAATCCTAAAATGGTGGGGAAGGCTCCCAGCATCCTCTGCGACGTGCTGACACTCGACCTGGAGGATTCGGTTCCCCCCGCCGAGAAACCCAAAGGCAGGGAAGCCATTGAGGAATACCTCAAAGGCGAAAGGGCCAACCAGGTCGCACCTAATCTTTATGTGAGGATCAATAACTGGGAAACCCTGATGACAAACGACGACCTTGAGGCGATCGTCTGGCCTGGGCTGGACGGAGTATGCCTGGCGAAAACCGGGGTTCCGGATCACGTGAAACGGCTCGACTGGAAGCTCGAAGAGCTTGAAAGGCGCCGCGATATCCCGGTGGGCACCGTGAAGATCCAGATGCTCATCGAGACGGCTTTAGGGATGGAGCATGCCTACCAGTGCGCAGCTGCCAGCCCGAGGTGCAATTCCTTGATCTTCGGAGCGGTGGATTACACGAAGGATATGCGGGTGACGTTGACCGATGAAGGCGTTGAGCAGCTCTATGGACGGTACCGTGTTCCTGTCGCCGCAAGAGCGGCCGGCTGCGTGGCGATCGACTGCCCGTTTGTCAATTTCACCGATAAGGAGGCTTTCGTTAAGAGCACCAAGGAAGGACGCCAGATGGGTTATGAAGGCCGGATGTTGATTCATCCTGGCCAGATCGAACCTTCGCACGAAATTTACACTCCGTCGGATGCGGATGTCGAATGGGCCGAAGGAGTGAAGAAGGTTTTCGAAGAAGAAGGGATCGCAAAGGGAGCTGCCGCAGTCTCCTACAAAGGCAAGATGGTGGATACTCCGGTATACGAGAATGCGCTGCAGATCATCCGGACGATCGAAGAGATCAGGGCTGCGGAGGGTAAAGCCAAGAAATAAAAGGGGTCTAAAAGTCTCAGCGGAAGGGCGGCTTTTCGGGTCGCCCGCCTCGGCATATAAACACGGGAGGCAGAGGAGACCCCGTTCTTCATGCCTCCCTTTATTTTGTGGGTTTGTGAGGAATTTCTCATGGAAAAACAGGAATTGATCACCCGTTTGAAAGAAATAGTTGATCCTGAATTCGTGTTGACCACGGAGATGGATCTTAAGCTTTACAGCTACGATGCTTCTATGGACAGGGGCACGCCTGATGTGGTGGTGCTTCCGTCCTGCACCGAAGAGGTAAGCAAAATCATGGCGTTGTGTTACAAGGAAAAGGTGCCCGTGCTGGGCCGCGGGTCGGGTACCAACCTGACCGGGGGCACGATTCCTATCAAAGGCGGGGTCGTGATCCATTTCTCCCGTATGAACAAAATTCTGGAAGTGGACCTTCCGAACCTCACGGTAACCGTGGAGCCCGGTATCTTCACCCTCGATCTGCAGAACCAGATGGCGGCCCTTGGCTATGTTTACCAGCCGGATCCGGCCAGCCAGAAGGTGTCGACCATAGGCGGCAATGTTTCGGAGAATTCGGGAGGCCCCAAATGCCTGAAATACGGCACGACGACAAACCATGTCAAGGGGCTGGAGGTTGTGCTGGACGATGGAACCGTGGTGGAAATGGGCGGTAAGGCCCAGGACTCCCCCGGGTTTGACCTGGTGGGCTTGATGGTCGGGAGCGAAGGCACCCTGGGAATGGTGACGAAGGTGACTTTGAGGCTCATGAAGAAAGCCGAGGCCGTCAAGACGATGCTGGCGGTTTTTAACTCGATCCAGGACGGAGCCAACACCGTTTCGGCGATCATCGCCGAGGGGATCATCCCGGCCTCCCTCGAAATGATGGACAACACGATGATGCGGGCTGTGGAAGCCACGCTTAAGGTGGGGTATCCGCTTGATGCCGCCTGCGTTTTGATCATCGAACTGGACGGGATGCCTGAGGGTATGGAGGAGAAAGCGGAGCAGATCGTGGGCATCTGCAAAGCGAACAATGTCCGGGAAATCAAGGTGGCCAGGAACCAGGCTGAATACGAGCTTCTCTGGGCGGGACGTAAGGGGGCCTTCGGCTCGGTTGGACAGATACGGCCCAGTTACATGTGCTGTGACGGCACCGTGCCGCGGACAAAGTTACCGGAAGTGCTGGCACGGGTCATGGAGATCAGCGAGGAATACAATCTGCCGATCGGGAATGTTTTTCATGCCGGTGATGGCAACCTTCATCCGTTGATTCTTTTTGATGACCGCGATAAGGACGAAGTGGCCAGGGTTCACAAGGCATCCAGAGCCATCCTTAAAGCGTGTGCGGATGCCGGCGGAACGATCAGTGGTGAACACGGGGTGGGACTTGAGAAACTCAAAGAGACGTCTTTCATTTTTTGTGAGAGCGACCTTGAATTCGAGCGGAACATCAAAAGAGCGATGGATCCCACCAGCATCATCAATGAAGGGAAAATGATCCCCGAGCCCGCTTGCGAAGCGTAGTTGTCGTATAGGAACCATATTCAACGGCACAGCCATGTGTCGGATACAAGGAGTTGACAAGTGGCAGAGTTCACTGAAATTATCAATGCTTTGGCTGAATGCGTGGGCCGGGAGCATCTTAAGACCGAAGAAGATGTTCTTTCCCTTTATCGTGTTGACGGCCTGCTCCCGAAGGCGGTGGCCTTCCCGCATAACACCGACCAGGTCTCCGGCTTGATGAAGATCGCCTGCAGGGAGGGCTGGGCCGTGATTCCGTGGGGCGCGGGCACCAAAATCGCCACAGGCAATCCTCCCCAGAGACTGGATCTCGTAATATCCACCAAACGTATGAACCATATGCGCGATGTGGATGTAGCCAATCTCACTCTGACAGTGGAGGCCGGCGTACGGTTCAGGGACATACAGGCACGACTGGCGACCCAGGAGGACCGATGCTACCTGCCGCTTGAGGACCTGGTAACCGAGTCCGGCGAGGTGATCTGCTCTGAACGGTCTCACAGCGGATGCTTTTTTCCCCTCGACCCGCCCTTCAGCGAGAATGCGACAATCGGCGGGGTCATGGCGGCCGACTCCAGCGGCCCCAAACGGCTGTATTACAACCTGCCGCGTGATTTGGTCCTGGGGGCGAAGGTTGTCGCCGCCGATGGATCCGTGGTCGGCACCGGTGGAAAGACCGTCAAGAACGTTTCAGGTTATGACATCTCCAAGCTTATGCTCGGTACACATGGATCACTCGGGGTGGTGTGCGAAATGACGCTTCGTCTTCTGCCGCTTCCCGAATCGATGGCGACGGTGGTTTTTTCGTTCGCCGATTTTGAATCGGCATCGGCGTTCGCGGATGCCGTGCTGAATACGACGATGCTGCCGGCGGCCGTGGAAGTCATGAATGCAGCGGCTTTCAATGCACTCGAAGGTGAAGATCTTCCCGGACTGAGGGAGGATGGTTTTGCGGTGGCCGCGGCGTTTGAGCATTTCAAGACGGCCGTGGATCGGATGAAGGAAAAATTCAGCGAGACCGCGAAGGCTCATGGCGCGACGGGGGAGCGCTTAATCGGGGAAGATCATCACGCGCTTTTCTGGTTGAAGGTGGGCGACATCATGCCGGTCGGCGCGGAATCTGACGCCGGATATGTGTCGATAAAGCTCAACTATCCGATTGCTGCTTGGAAGGAAACGGTCAAAACTGCTCTGGAGGGTTTCGAGAAACAAGGGTTTTCCCCTCGGCTTCTTGTGCATTCGGGAAGCGGAGTCTGCCTGGTTTCGACCGATATAGGCTCCGACGGTGGAAAGGTTTCAGGTATTGTCAAGGACTTGCTGGCCTCGTGCCGCCGGGCGGGAGGAAACCTGGTGGTGCAGTATGCTCCCACCGGCCTCAAAAAAGATCTTCCGATATGGGGAGAGGCAGGTTCCGATTTCGTCGTGATGAAAAGGCTCAAGGAGCGGCTGGATCCCAAAGGAACAATGTGCCCCGGTCGTTACGTTGGAGGCCTGTGATAACTTGTCCAAAATAGTTTTATTAGGAAGAGGTAGACTCTCATGAATTTAGCTCAGTTGAAAAAACTGTCGTACGACGAAGTGGCGAAGTGCAACAAATGCGGTTTCTGTCTGCCCCATTGCCCCACCTACCTCGTCATGAAGAAAGAGGCTTATTCGTCCCGGGGAAGAAACGCAATCGTCCGGTTTGCGATTGAGAACCAGCTTCCGTTGAGCGAGGATACCGAGCGGTCGATTTTTACATGCCTTGGCTGCGGCGCCTGTTTCGAGGCGTGCCTGTCCAGTGTAAAGACCAAGGACTTGATATTCCAAAACAGGGAATGCCAGGTGGATGAGGGGTTTTATCCCAAAATCGTGGAAAGGCTGGTAAACACGCTTTCCGACGCGCATAATATCTCGGACGACGATCAGGAAGACCGGAACGAGTGGCTGGAACTGGTCAAGGAATTTCCGGAAGAAAACTTCGAAAAGGAAAAGGCCGACATTCTTTTCTTTGTCGGGTGTGTGGCGTCCTTTTTCCCCATGGTTCAAAAGATCCCGGCCAACATGTCTACGATATTGAAAAAGGCCGACGTGGATTTTACGATTCTCGGAGGAGACGAGTGGTGCTGCGGTTTCCCCCTGGTGGGCGCAGGCATGCCGGAAAAACTCGAAGAACTGAAAGAACACAACATCCGGAAGGTGAAGGATACGGGTGCCAAGAAGGTGGTTTTCACATGCCCCTCGTGCTACCACACCTGGAAGCATATGTACGATATAGAAGGCGTGGAGCTGATGCACGCGAGCCAGCTGATAAACGAGCTGATTAAAGACGGGAAGATAAAACTTAAAAAGCCTCTAGAAGGTGTCGTCACCTATCACGACCCTTGTGATCTCGGGCGTAACTCGGGTGTATACGAGGAGCCCAGAGAAATCATCAAGGCTTTGCCGGGGGTTGACTTCAGGGAGCTCCCCATGAACCGCAGATTTTCGATATGCTGCGGTGGAGGGGGGAACGTGGAAATGACGGCCCCGGAATTAAGCGCCGAAGTGGCTCAGATGAAACTGGACTCGATCAAGGCCGTGGGCGCCGACACTGTGATCACCGCGTGCCAGCAGTGCGTCCGCACGATGACGACCAGGGCCCGGCGAACAAGCTCGGACCTCAAGGTCAAGGACCTGACCGAAGTTGTGCTGGATGCGATGGAGTGAACGTCGTTTTTTTGATTCGTAAAGCCCGCCTGCAGCAGCATTTCATGCAGGCGGGTTTTTTTTACATGGACTTTATCTTCGAAAAATCCCCGTCCCAGGCGGCCTCAAGAATCGGCGCCATGTAGTCATCCACGATTCCCGCGTGCAGGGGCACCGGCATGTTTCTGAGCTTCATGTCGAGCTGCGGGTTCCTGGCGGCGCTCAGACAGCGCTCGATGTGCTTCCCGGTAATTCCAGGCACCTGGTTCAACCGGATCGGAAAGCCGAGAAACCCGCTCAAGTTCAGCATGCCGCCTGCGACCGCCACCCCCAGATCCCTGCCGGTGAGCTTGTCTATGGGGGCGTCCAGGTATCCGTGCTTCCTGTAAATATCGCCCACCACCCGCAGCTGTTCTTCAATCGCCGGCGCGAAAAAAACCGTGTAGTAAGGGTTCATCAAGGCACAGGCGCGTCCGTGACTCAACACATCGACGAGCGAAAAACTCGAAAGGTGCGCTCCCGATGTTCCACCGACCATAATCGCATAGCCTCCCAGGTCGGTGCCGAGTCCCAGCAGTGTTCCGGCCTTTATGTCAGAGGGCTCCCTTTTTATCCGGGTGAGGCCGTCGATGATCAAGTCTATGCCGACGGAGGCGATTTCCCTGACTTTGCCACGGGTTTCTCCGGCCGAGCCGAAGTATACTTCCAGGCAGTGGGCTATAC
>DSCZ01000177.1 GCA_011048855.1 Desulfobacteraceae bacterium
CTCCACCAGCTTGGCCCCCTGCTTGATCAGATGATGGGTGCCGACACTTGCAAAGGAACTGATGCTGCCCGGTACCGCAAACACGTCCCTGCCTTGTTCCAGAGCCGCCGAAGCGGTAATAAGCGACCCGCTGCTTTTGGCCGCCTCCACGACAACGACACCGTTACTCAGCCCACTGATAATCCGGTTGCGGATCGGAAAATTCTTCGGCTCAGGCGGGCTTCCGAGAGGAAATTCGCTCACCAGGCAGCCCCTTTGGACTATTCTTCGCGAAAGAGCCTCATTTCCCGAAGGGTAGATGCAGTCTATCCCCGTACCCAGAACGGCGACAGTGTCTCCGCCGGCGAGTAACGCACCCCAATGGGCCGCAGAATCGATTCCGCGGGCGAGACCACTTACAACCCATGCACCACGCGCCGCCAGCCCGGCGGCAAGCCTCTCGGCGCTCTCAAGCCCGTAATCGGTCGGATTGCGGGAGCCCACCATGGCGAAAAGCAGAACGTCGGGTGGAATATCGACTCCTTTCATGTATAACACCATGGGCGGATTATGAATTTCTCTAAGAAGCTTCGGATAGCCGTCGTCCGGAAAACACACTATCCGCGCACCGATTCCTTCCGCTTTGTATAACTCACCCTCGGGGTCGATATAATGACGCCGGCCGGAGATCCTTCGTGCCATTGCCTTAGAAACACCATGCACTCCTGCAATCTCGTCCACCCCGGCTTTGAACACTTCTCCGGGAGAGCCGAAATGCCCTACAAGCCTCCTGAAAAGAGCGCTCCCGAGGCCGGGGATCAGGTGAAGCGCCAGCCATAAAAGTCTTTCATCACGATTTAAAGCCATGGAGTAAAAACAAACGCAAGCCGTTTAGTCAAGAATTTTTTTGGTACCTTCACACCGCCTGCAGTAAGGCGGCACGGATACCAATGCCTCCGCATCCCCGCCTGTAAACGACCAGACAGCCGAACTCCGCAGGATTTCCCAGTTATACACAACGGGAGCGGGCCGAATGAACCTTTACGGCAAGCACGGTGAGGCTGCCCAGGGGGGATGGGCAGCGGGGTGCCGTTTAGAGTCCCTACCGAATCCCGGACAAGTTATGTTCAATAGCAGTTCATTGTCAAGAAAGTTTTACTACTAAACATGAAGATCCCGCAGCGAATCCTCTCGTCACGGCTGCAAGCGGAATGGGCCGACACATCAAGCTGTCAGGCTGTATTGACAAATTCGCAACCGGACTTATTATACTGTCAGGTTCTACTTTTTATCCTGTTACCGTTAAGGGGCTCAATCCTGTCATGCCCATTTACGAATATATGTCATGCGATCCCGAGAAGAGCTGTTCGTTCTGCAAACGTGCTTTTGAAACGATTCAGGGTATACAGGATGCTCCACTGGGCTGTTGCCCGGAGTGCGGCCACCCCGTTCGGAAATTGATTTCGAAATGCCGCGCTGCGGTTGTCGAATCCGACGCTGACCATGCCGCGGTCAAAGGCAAAATCAACGAATATGAACGGGAAGGCATGTGGAGCCACGCTGCCGAACTGGCCGATATTCACTCCTCGAAAATAAAAGACAAGGCACTGAAAACCAGGGCTGTCGAGAATTATGCAAAGGCAGGCTACAGCCCGGCGTCCCTGGATGCCTATTCATCGAATGAAGATTAATGAAAAAAACAGGATGGGTAAAGGAAAAACAAGACTCCGGGGTTTGAATATTACTTGATGGTATGGAGGACGCACTATGACCCTGAAACTGGATCAACTTGTTCAGCGGGAAAGCGGTGAAGGCGAAGTGGATGCGGACGGCATCGCCGTTCCCGTTAAAGCGCTCGCGGCGCTCCGGCAAAGCGGCTACGAGCAGATCAGGCCTTACAAGTCGGAAAATACTATTTCGGCCTGGGGCAAAACCTGCAGTGGATGCTTTACACAGGCTCAACTTCGCCGGATGGCTCAATAACGATCAACCTCGAAAACCTGGCATCGAGGTCGAGCGCGCTTATATCCCGGTATTCATCACGGAATTCGTCCCAGATGTCCCAAAGCGCCTCGCGTAGGTTTCGATCCGGCTCGGAGCCTGAAAACCTTGCCCCGGCGGTGAAAAAACGGGTGAATTGACCGCGGAAATCTTTGCGCAGCCATTTCCTCCTGGAAGCTCCACCCTTAAGGATGCTTAACAGTCTTTGAGCCTCGACCAAAGGAAGAACTGAAAATTTGCTTTCGAGGCCCAGTTCCGCTCTCGCCCACAAAGTTATCAATAAAGCCTGTGCGGTGATTTCAGGCACTGCTCTCATGTGCTGCGGCGCCGTATCGAGTTTTCCAAGCAAGTGGTCAAGCGCAATGATTTTCTCCAATTCCATGGCGCTCCGTTCAACTTCACCGATGCTTCTGAATTCTCTGAATTCTTCATTTTCCCGCATCCCCGAATAAAAGAGCGGTCTCGGCTTCATTAAGCCCTGGAGGAATTTTCCGCCGACATCCCCCCAGAAGCTGTATTCCAGGCCACTGGTCCTCCACCAGCTTGTGGAAGACCACTCCACGGCCCGCCTGCCCACCTCCACAGCAAGGCCCAGGCCGATACGAAAAAACGTAAAAAGCGCCGTGTCCCTCACCTTAGCCATCGCAAGGGAAAAGTCTTCACCGCACAGGTGTTCAAGGGCGACGTTCACATACCCGGCCGCTTTATGGCAAATGGTTTCCAGATCCCTTAAATCGCCGGGGATTATCCGGTCTGCCGACATAATAAGATTGCAGAGTCCCGAGAATTCCAAGCGTATACGATCCAGAAGCACCGGATCGTCGATCGAAAAGGCCACCCGGCTGAACATCCCTGCCGTAGCCGGCGTCATTACCAAAGGCGCCGACGCACCACTCTGGAATACTTCCGCCTCGAATTCCACAGTGAGATGTGATTCGGGCGACCCTCGAACTGCAGCCGAAACAGGCAACGGGGAATAAACCGACAGGGCTTCCTCGCGCGGCAGAAATCCATGTTCGGCAAGCCTTACGCCTCGCATCCTGTACATCTCCTCTTCGGCCTCAGCCGGAATAAGACCGCTCAAACCGGCTATCATGGCTTGATAACGGAGACGGTCTTCTGCGGCCATCGCTTTCAACAATTTTTCAAACTCCGGCGACTGGCTCCGATCCAGAGATCTGAAATAATACACACCATCCAGGGTCAAAAACCCTTCCGGCAGGTCGGGCAAATCATCTTCTTCGGTTTTGACCACTATTTCAAGGTGCCGAAAAAGGTACATGTATCCAACGGCCTGACCTTCACGGAAGATCCATTGTGCAACCCTCGTTAAATCGGCCTGCTGGAGCCTGGATACCCACTGAAAGGTTTTTGTTTTATCCAGGCGGTCATCGATCCATAACTCCAGATCCAGCAGAAACTGCCATTGCTCTTCGGAGGCCAGGGCCAAGAGAGGCAGGCAGTCGTCTTCGCCGATTTTTTTCACCAGCCAGTAAAAATCCTCGCTGGACAAGGCCCGGACAAGCTCGTAAGGCCTCTCACGGTCAAGAACCGAATTCAAGATGTCCCGTCCGGTCTTGGAATCCAGACCCGACATTAATGAACGGTATTCTTCAACCGCCTTTATTTCCGTGGATTTATCGATGACTTTCGTTGTCGGTTCTTTTCCGCTCATTTTCGACTCCCCTGCTTGTTCCCTTAACCACCGGGTTTTCTTTCTTCACTCTTGGCCGTTCAATCTGCTATTATACCTAAAATATACCCGCAAACAATCCGTCCACGCCAAAGACGGACTGTTCCGACTCAAGTGAAGGTGGTATGATGGCGATCGTTGTTCAAGGCGGCCTTTCAGGCACCCGATATATTTCCAGATAGACACAAGTTGGTGCCCATCCGGAAATGCCGGATGAGCACGAGCTTAGTTTCCAGATCGGAAATGAGGGATTTTGTCCAAGATCAAGAAAATCAAGGGTTTGCGCGGAGGCGTACATTGGTACGTCGCACAAACAAGCCCGCAGATTGACGAAGAGATTGGGCAAAAGGACCATTTCCGGATGGAAACAATTTAGCAGAAGGCATCTTCTTGTGCCAGATTAATATTTGATGAACCCTTAAAACAACGCATTTGCTCACCCCGGCGAAAGGAACAGCAGCGTGTCGGTCAAAAAGTGGAATCTCTCTAAACTGATTCTGGCAGCGGCCTGCATCCTTGGTCCGTTGCTTGGATGGCTGGTTTTCGGGGAAAGAGGGTTTCTGCACCTTTATCGCGCCGAGCAGGAACGGCAGGAATACATTGAAAAAATCAGACAGCTTTCCGAACAAAACCAGATAATGCTGGATGAAATCGAAAAATTGCGAAATGATATGGACTACATCGAACATCTGGCAAGGACAGAGCTCAACATGGTGAAAAAGAACGAGATAATCTACAAATTTGGAGAACGCCCGGAGCGGTCCGCTCCGTCCGCCCAGGAGGACTCCGAAAAAATGATCGGGGTAGCAGTCGATGCAGAATCAGGGCTCCCGTGAAAACAACCTGGATGAAATTATTCTCCGCAACTCCCCATCCCCGTCGACGGCGTTGCTGATTGTTTCCGAATGGTACAGCCAGGACCGTTATGATGAAGTGATCAAGGCTTGCAAAGACATGCTGCGCCTTTACCCGGACCATGTTCAACTGCACCGCCTGGCATGCCTTGCTCATTCAGCAATGGATTTCGACCGTCAGGCGCTGGAAGAAACCGAAGAAATCATGCGCATCATCGAAAATTTTGCTGATATATATCTTCTGCGGGCAAAAATCTTGAATCGCTTGAACCAAACCCGTAAAGCCCTCGAAGCGCTGGGGGTTTACCTGGCTTACCGGCCAGGCGACGAAACCGGGCTGGCTCTTCTCGAAGAACTTGGAAAAACCTCCCGGTCCGAGGGCCCTCCGGATCAGGAATCTTCGGGTGTGGATCTCGATCCGGCGGCTGCCATGGCCTCATCTACAATAGCCGAACTTTACCTGAGTCAGGGGCTGGTCGACGAAGCTGTCAAAACCTACCGGCATGTCGTCGCCCTGCACCCTGACGACGACAATTCCCGCCGAAGACTCAAGGAACTGCAGGCCGGGGGCAAGATGGTTCAGGAAAACAAGGACAGGGCTACGCAATTTTCAGCCGAATACCTTTGCAGAACCGTACTCGAACAGTGGCGGGAAAAATGCCGCAAATGTTTCGACACCGGGGTTTTACCGGGAGAATAAGGAGGAATTATCCGATGAAAAAAATCCTTAAATGGACCGGGATAGGCGTGCTGGCTTTTGCCATCGTGATAATCGCAGCGTTGCTTATAATTCCGATGTTCGTGGACATCCAGGACTATAAACCGCGTCTTGAAACAATGGTCTCGGAAAAAACCGGCCGGGATTTCGCGATCGGAGGAGATCTCGAGCTTTCGCTTTTCCCGTGGGCCGGAATCTCGTTTTCGGATTTGAGACTCGGCAACCCCCCCGGCTACCGGGAGAAAATTTTTCTTTCGATTGAATCATTCGATGTCCGGGTGAAACTCCTGCCGTTGATTTCGAAAGACATCCAGGTAAAGCGCTTCGTAATAGAAGGCCCGCACCTGGTACTTGAAAAATCCTCAGACGGTAAAGGAAACTGGGAGGAATTCGGAGAGAGGCGGGAACCAGAAAAAAAGACTGCCACAGAAACACAGCAGGAACCCCGGGCCGATATGCTACCGGTGAAAACACTGCAGGTCGAAGAATGTGCGATCAAAAACGGGACCGTCGCATGGATCGACGATGCGGCCGGAACACGCAACACCCTTTCCGAATTGAATCTCGATCTTCAAAATGTTTCACTCGACAAACCGGTGGATATTTCCCTTTCCGCCAATCTGGACGGCAGACCTTTGTCGATGAAGGGCTTTCTGGGGCCGGTGGGGGAAAAACCCGGCACCGGCCCCCTGGCTTTCGACCTGGCCTTGAGCGCCTTGGACCAGTTGAACCTCACCGTCAAAGGAAAGGTAACCGATGCGGCAACAGCACCGCGGTTTGACGCGGCATTCGATCTTTCTCCGTTTTCACCCAGGAAACTTCTGGACTCCTTTTCCGTGCCTTTCCCGGTGAAAACGGCAGATCCCGGTGTTCTGAACAAAATCGCCGCAAAAGGTTCCATCACCGGCTCCACCGAAAAAATCTCCGTCAATAACGGTCGATTGAACATGGATGATTCTGCGATTTCTTTCACCGTCGACGCCGGCGAGTTTCAGAAACCTGTTCTTTCCTTCAATATGGAAGTCGACTCGATCGATCTCGATCGTTACATGCCGCCGCCTGCAGAAGAGGCTGAAGCCGCATCCAAACCGAAAAAGAAACCCGATCCCGAAGCCGGAATCGATTATGGTCCTTTGAGAAAGCCGGTCATAAACGGAACCGTTCAGATCAAAAATCTCACCTTCAGTGAAGCCCGTGTGTCTGATCTGAGCATCAAAATCTCCGCCAAAGGCGGGCGTTACAATATCGAACCGATCGAGCTCGCTGCATATGAAGGCACACTGAAGGCCGGAGCCATCTTGAATGTACAAAAAGACACGCCATCCGCATCCGCCGAGCTGAACATCATGGGAATGAAAATAAACCCCCTTCTTCAGGATGTAATTGATAAAGATTTTCTGGATGGAACCCTCAAAGCGCAGATGTCCATCGCATTTACCGGCGATGAGCCGAACGCCATAAAGAAAACCCTTGGCGGCAGCGGAGAATTACTGTTTGAAGACGGAGCCGTCGTCGGTATAGACATGGCCGGCATGGTTCGAAACGTCACTGCCTCGTTCGGACTTTCCGACAAACCGGGTGAAAAACCACGTACCGACTTCTCCGAACTCATAGCACCGTTTACAATCAAAAACGGCGTAGTCAACACGTCGGGGACGACGATGAAATCACCTCTTTTAAGGCTTGTCGTCACCGGGAATGCGAACCTGGTCACCGAAACTCTGGACATGCGTGTGGAACCGAAAGTTGTGGGCACGCTGAAAGGTCAGGGCGACACTAAAGAGCGTTCCGGACTGGCCGTACCGATTCTGATATCCGGAACGTTTTCCGAACCCAAATTCAAGCCGGATTTGAAAGGAATCGTGACCCAGGGGCTCAAACTTCCGAAAACCGAGGACTTGAAGAAAGCGTTGCCCGGGGGCGACGAGATACAAAAAGAATCGCTGAAGGATTCCGCAAAAGACCTGCTGAAAGGCCTGCCCCTCAAGAAAAAATGAGATTGGTATTGCCCAGCGGATAAGTTTGAAAGCGTAAAATTCGAATGAGACGAGGTTGAATTTTGAGCATTGCTAAAGACAACAGGTGCCGGCGCTGTCATGTTGAACGGCTGTCAAACTTTCCAGGAAGGCCGGGGCCCTTGCTTCTGATCATCATGGACGGTATCGGTATCGGCCCGCCGATTGAATCAAATGCCGTGCATCTTGCCCGCACTCCGACACTGGATCGGCTTCTGGTCTCGCCTTTTTCCTGTACACTTAAGGCCCACGGCACAGCGGTGGGCCTTCCCAGCGATGAAGACATGGGCAACAGCGAGGTCGGGCATAATGCCCTCGGGGCCGGCCGGATGATCGAACAGGGCGCGCGGCTCGTCAATTCCGCAATCGCGACTGGGAAAATGTTCACCACCGAACTGTGGAAACGCATCATCGAACACGTGCTCCAAGGGGGGGCGGTTCATTTTATCGGGCTGCTTTCCGACGGAAACGTCCATTCTCATATAGATCATTTGAACGCCATGATAGACCGATGTGTTGAAGACGGTCTTCCCAGGCTGCGGGTCCATGCGCTTATGGACGGTCGGGATGTCGGGGAACGCTCTGCGCTGAATTACGTTATCCCCATGGAGGAAAAACTCGCATCGATCCGGCGTAAACACGGTTTCGACTACCACATCGCCTCCGGCGGGGGGCGGATGAAAGTCACCATGGACAGGTACAATGCCGACTGGCGTATAGTGAAACGTGGATGGGACGCGCATGTCAACGGGGTCGGCCGGCCGTTTGAATCCGCCGCCGAGGCCGTCAGAACTTATTACAATGAAAACGAAGAAATCACCGATCAGTATCTTGACGCTTTCGTAATAGTTGATGAAGCCGGCAGCCCGGTGGGGCGAATTCACGACGGGGACGCGGTGGTGTTTTTTAACTTCAGGGGAGACAGGGCGATAGAAATATCCAGAGCGTTTACCGAGAAAAATTTCCGGGAATTCGATCGGGGGCCGCTGCCGGATGTTCTTTATGCAGGAATGATGCAGTATGACGGGGATACCGGGATACCCCCTGATTTCCTGCTTCCCCCCCCCGAGATAGACCGCACGGTGAGTGAGTATC
>DSCZ01000263.1 GCA_011048855.1 Desulfobacteraceae bacterium
CTCGAAAACGCTCTCGGTGAATTTTATGCCCCCGCCGCAGGGCTCAAGGCCCAATTCGAATCCCGGCGTCCGTGGGACCTTGATCAACCCGTGGACGAAGCGCTTATCGCCCGGGCCGGAGACCGGCTGCTGGCTGCGGTCTTTTACGTGGTATCGTGCATGATCGACGAAGAAACCGCCTCCCCTGCGGACATCGACCTCGGTGCAAAAGTCGGGCTCAGGTGGCGTAGCGGACCTTTCGAATTGATGAATCAAATCAGTGTAGAGCATGCAGGAGACCTGGTGCAGGACCTCGTCTCAGACCGACCGGCTCTTTCCGTCCCGTCCTCCCTGTCGAAGCGGGCCGGCGCCGGAGAGCCCTGGGATATAAGATATGTCACCTATTTCAGGGACGGTCCGCTCGGCCGGGTGATGATTTCCAGGCCCGAAGCGATGAATGCCCTCAACCACACCGTGGTCCGCCAGTTGGACGAGGCGTTCGGAGAGGCCGAAGCCGACCGGGAAGCCAGGGCCATCGTGCTTGAAAGCAAGGGGAAGGCCTTCGTGGCAGGGGCGGATATTGGTTTTTTCATCGACTGCATAACCGAGGGCAGGCTTCAGGACAACGTGGATTTCACGTCCTACGGTCAGGAAGTATACCAGCGGATAGACGAAAGCACGAAACCTGTGATAGCGAAGATGGACGGACTGGCGCTCGGCGGAGGGCTGGAACTGGCGCTTACAGCCGACGCGATCGTTGCCTCCACAAAAGCCGTTATGGGCTTTCCGGAGACCGGAATCGGCATTTACCCGGGTCTCGGCGGAACACAACGCACCAGCAGGTATGTCGGAAAAGAACTGACCAAATACCTGATCTTCACAGGACGGATTCTGTCTGCCGGGGAAGCCCTTGAAATCGGCCTCGTCGACTACGTCGCCGAGCCCCCCGAAATAGACCGGAAGGTGAAACGGCTGGTGCTGGAAGGCTGCATCAAACGCCAGAAAGGGCGGCTTATCGGAGGGCTTCCCGAAAAATGGGCGGTCATCACGGACAAATTCCGCGACGAGCATATCCAGCAATGGCTGTCCGGAGCCTATGCCTCGAGCCCTGACCCGTTCGAAACCAAAACAGCCAAAATAATCTCGTCCAAGGCGCCGATAGCGCTTAAGCTGGCCGACAGGATCATCGACGAAGGATACAATCTTCCCCTCCGGGAAGCGACCGGGCTGGAATTGAAGCACCTCACGGAAATCTTTTCCACCTCGGATGCACTGACAGGGCTCAAAAGCGTGGGCAAGGGCAAACCGGTGTTTCAGGGAAAGTGATTCACCGCAGAACGATTATTCCGGGCTTTGCCTCCAGCGGCGAAAGACGCGGGCCCAGTTGGCGGATGTAGTCTATCAGGGCTTCCCTCTGGCAGATGGACGTGTCGTGGGCCTGCCCGGAAACTACAAAGACTCGGTACCCGTCCCCGCCGGCGGCAAGGTAGGAATTGGTCGCCACTCGATACGTGCGGTCCATGTCCAGATGTTTTCCGCCGATCAGAACCTTTCGTATTCGCCCCGACCCCGTTTCCACCTCCATCTCGAGCCCGGTTGAAACCTGGGGGAAGCCCTTCCCGTCCCGGGCGGCGCCGACGGCCATATGCTCCAGCAGGCGGGCCAGGGCTTTTCCCTCCAGATCTACCACCACCACGGTATTGTCGAATGGCAGCACCTGGTGGATTGTTTTAGCGGTGAGCGTCCCACGGGGGATATCATCCCTGATGCCACCTGAATTCTGCACCGCGAAATCCGGCTGCAGCGCACGTGCCGACCACATCATGGATTCAGCCACAAGTCTCCCAAGTGAAGTTCCTTTCGTTCGACCTTTACGGTGGGTGATTTCCGTAGTCACCCGGGTGATCGGCTCCGAGAGCATCTCGTTGGTTTTACGTAAAAAAGGTTCGAGGGATGCAGACAGATCGCCGTTTTCTTCGATTCTGCCTGCACGGAAACCGCCTTTATCCGGAGGGAGATTTACCGGTAGCAATTCAAAGCCTGCCATCGAAGTTCCGTCTCCGAAAATATCCATATCCACCCTTCCGACCACAAGGCCCCACTTCCAGGCCTGCACCACCGGCACAAAGGCCCCGGAAACCCGGATTTTCACCCGGATCGGTTTATCGAGCTTGGTGTGGCTGTGACCGTCCACGACAAGGTCGATCCCGGGAACTTCACGGGCGAGCCTGAGAGATCCTCTCCTCGCGGTGTCATAAATGCCCAGGTGCACCAGTGCGATCACCACATCGGCCTGTTTCCTGAGGCGGGGCACCAGCTTCCGCGCCGTTTCCACCTCGTCTTCAAAATGGAGCCCGGCGATATGTTCAGGGTAGGTTATCGAGGCTGTTTGGACGGTAGTAAGCCCAAAGACGGCTGCGTTGAACCCCTTGAAACGTTTTATGATGTAAGGCTGGGCAAGAAGCTTGCCGGAGGAGGTTCGGACATTCGCCGAAAGAAAAGGGAAACGGGCCAGTGACATCTGCTCCGCCAGCACCCGCCTCCCCCGGTCGAAATCATGATTCCCGACCGCCACCGCGTCGTAGCCGATAAAATTATAGCCCAGGATGTCAGGCCGCGCGTCGAACAGGTTGGATTCCGGTCTGCCGGTATTGATGTCCCCTGCATCCAGCACCAGGACATTTTCGTTCTCCGCCCTGATTTCTGCGACCAGGGTTGCCCGGGCCGGGAGGCCCCCGGCGGCCGGCTCCCCTCCAAACGGAAAAGCGACAGGATGCCCGTGGTGGTCGTTGGTGTGAAGCACCACCAGCCTTTCAGCCCATGCCTGCGACGCCGAGGCAGAAAACCAAAAGAAAACCGCCGCAACGAGAAGGAAACCCGCAAACAGCCGCGCGCCGATCTCTTTTGATGACAGTTTCAAAACTTTTTTCCGAAAGCTCATTCTACTTTTTTTCTCTGTAATCCCGTCCAGTGAACCGCAAGCCACACCGTATCGCACCCGGGATTCGTCCATTCGACCCTGTGACGCCTGTGCGGCGGGATGGCCAGATAATCGCCGGGGCCGAGGGAAAACGCTGCCGCATCACCTTCAAACAAAACCCCGGCAGACCCACTGACCACCATCACCCATTCCCAGCTCTCCTGATCGTACCAGAACCCATCAGGACTCGAGTGCCCCCGGGAAATGATCCTTTCGATACGAACCCCGCCACCGCGGGCCAGGACTTCGACAAGCTCGTCGGGCAGATGCTCCGGAATCGAATCGAACAGGTTCACGGGAGACAATTCCACGTTCCTCCGCCCCGGAAGTCAGCCGTTTCTGATATCATTCACGATCTCCAGGATCTCCTCGTGCCAGGCGGGCGGCGCGCTGACATGCCCCCATCCCTTCTGGACCTGGAAAAGCCCGTCGAACGCCGTGTCGTGATAGGAGCGAACCAGGTGGGGCACACCCCTTTCGGTGAGAACGGAGCCGAGGAGCTGGGCTTCGAACTCGTTATCCAGCAGAGTCACTTTGGTATAATCATCCATTACTCTCTCCGGTCATATAGCAACGAAAACCATTAAACGACAAGTCTCCATCTCAATCAACGATAAAGCCGGGGGGAAGACCGCCCCGATTGTTCCCTGGACTTTCGGGCGGTGACATGATCGTGTCCTCGCGGTCCGCTTCCGCGTGAAAAACCAGACCCATCCGCTCCGCCTGCTCACGGTAGGACCCTTCCGCGAGCCGGAGTTCCCCGTGGGCCTCGACCACGATCGCCGATTCTCCCTCCACCGGGCATTTTTCCTCACAATATCCGCAGCCGTTGCATCGGTTCTCGTTGACCACCGGTACGGTAACGGGCCTTCCGTCCACAAACCTCGAAGAAATTGCATTGTAAGGGCATATTTCGTCGCAGATCAAGCATTGCCTGTCATGTTCCCAGGCGATGCACCGAGAGGAGATAATACGGGCCGTGCCTATCTTGGCAAACACCTTCTCTCCCGGCTCGAGCGGCCTTATTGCACCGGAGGGGCACACGAGACCGCAAACGTTGCAGTTCTGATCGCACCCTGCAAGGCGGGAGGTGACCGCGGGTGTCCACAGGCCGGACAGCCCGGACTTCAACCATACTGGTTGAAGGGTGTTCGTCAGGCAAGCCTTCATGCATTGCCCGCAACGCACACATCTTGCCTGGAATTCCGGTTCGGGCAGGGCTCCCGGCGGCCTGATCAAACTCGAGGGCCGCAAAGGACGGGGCTCCAGTTCTCCATGGAGATGTCCCGGGGAGGCCGAAACCAGCACCGCCGTGAAAAACCCGGCGGCGCCGGCGCCCAAAAGTTCCCTCCGTGTTACATCCACCCCGGAAACCGAAACACCCTCCCGCAGCGAAAATTTGAAATCGATCGCCCCCTCGGGACAATTATCGCGGCATTCGAGACACAGGATGCATTCGGAATAGGAAGTCGTCGTGAAATCATTTTCTATGGCCTGGGTGGGGCAGACTCTTGTGCATTTTCCACACCCGGTGCAGGCTTCCGAAACCCGTCTACGAAAAAGCGGCCGAACGCCGAACAAAGCGAAAGCTGCCCCGGCGGGGCATAGAGTGCTGCACCAGAACCGTCTCCGCCTGAGGCCGCCGAGCAAAACCGCCAGAACCATCGTGGCAACGAACAGGTTGGTAGCGAAAATCGGCATGTGGATTTCCGGAAAACTGAACTCTCCAACGCCCAGAAAAAACAAGGTATCTTCAATCAGGCGTCCGGCAGCATCAGCCCCCGCCGATGCCAGTGGGAAAAGCACAAACCCGAAAAATCGTGTCGCAATAGAGATCGGCGAGAAAAGAAAAACCGAAGAGATGCCGAAAAGAGCGGTTCCTGCGGTAAAGGCCAGGAGGAGGTATTTCCAACTACGCCCGAAGCGGCGGGTTCCTCCCCCGGAAGACCGCTTCAAGCGCCAACGGGCGGTCATCCTGTCCGCAATATCCACAGTAACCCCGAAAGGGCAGACAAAACCGCAGAAAAACCTCCCCAGAACAGCAGTGAGCCCCAGCACCACAAGCCCCCAGACCAGCGCCGGGATAAACGTCCTTGCCGCGGACATCACACCGAGGGATATCAGAGGATCCAACCGGAGGAAAAGATCGACGTCGATCCAGCCGGGAAGAGGGTAGGATGCCTTCCACAGAAGAAAGACAAACAGGGCCAGCGAGCTTCCCTGCACAACACGCTGGAAGCGGATCACACGGCCACCTCTTTGATCGACCGCCCGGCAAATTCCATATTTCCGAGGCCTCGCTCATGCGCCATGCGTATATGGGCAACCTGTGCGCCCTTGAACCTGCGGCCGTACCATGTCCCCAGCTCAACAGCCATCGCATCGGCTGCAACCATATCTGTCGATGCAATCACGGTATCCAGCCTTATTACTTTTCCAGGCCCCCCAGGGCCGCCATCAGAAAGGATCCTGGAAGCATCCACCACTGTCAGATCAGGCTTTAGAACCGTGCACAGATCCACGATCGCTTCGTTCAGGTCCATGCTGGTATGAAATTCCCGCCTGTTGTATATCAAGCCCATCATCCCCTTCATCGAAAGGCTCACCCCGGTCCCGCTGTGCGATTTGGCGACAGGCGCCGCAATCAAAACATCGGCCTCAAGCACCTTTTTCATAATCATCGTCGATTTCAAAGACTTCCCGAGCGGCACCGAAACCTCCCGGAAATCCCTCCTGCGGCTGGAAGCTTCCACCCCGGTGCCAGGTATATTTTCACATGCTTCCTTCAACCGGGACCGCTCCAGGCACATCTCCACATTCTGGAGAGGATTGTCCAGAACCAGCACCGAGGAGGCTCCCGCCTCCCGGCACATCACGGCCAGCTCCCGCACCACGTCCGGATGAGTGTTCGCTGCTTCCTCAGGACCTTTTGCGAAGCTCATGTTCGGCTTGATCACCACCCTGGCGCCCCGGGCTACGAAACGCGCCATGCCTCCCAGGCCCTCGACCGCTGCACGGGCCGCAGCCCCGGGAGGGTTTCCCTTGGCAACGACAATTTCCGGTGCCGGCTCGGCCATGGCCTGAGTGAAAATCCCCGGAACCACGGCTCCGGCCGATGCAAGTGCCGCCCACCGGGACGAAATCTTCATAAACTCCCGCCTGTCGATATATTTCATGATAAACCCCTTGATTTACTTGTTTTTCAGATGTTCTCCCCCATCCGGCCGCCTGGAATTCAATTCCGCCAGCCGCTCCCGGGCTTTCGGGGCATAATCGCTTCCTGGATGGGAATCGAGGATCTTGCGGTAAAGCTCCCGTGCATGTTCTTCGTTTCGCTGTAACTCCTCGAACCTGGCCGTTTCATAGAGTTCAGCAGCTCTGTCGGAACATCCCGCGAAAGCGAACAACACCGCCCACAAGATCAATATAAGGCAGATCCGATTCATAACCAGCACTCCGTTTTATAAAGATGCAATTCAACCAACACTACAGGGACTAACTATTAGCTCACGGAAAAAAGCACTGCCTGAAAAACAGCCGATACCGACGCCGACGCCGACGCCGACGCCGATCAAAACATGTACCCAGCCGAACAAAGGCTGTGACGGGGGGTTCGATGCGGGGGATTCATCGCCGAGAAGGTGCTGCATGCGAGCGGCTTCAGTGAAAGAGCCAATGCTTTCGATTGAATGCCCCGCGGTGGCTCTTTCTTTATCGCGGATACAATCCGCTCACACAATATATAATAAAGTCCCCCTCGTGGAGAACTAAGAAATATGAAGTTCCCGCAGCGAAGCCCCCCGGCGCAGCCGGAACCGGAAGACGCTACACTGCAGCCGTTAGCTCACGGAAAAAAGCACTACCTGAAAAACAGCCGATACCGACGCCGACCCCGACAGATGGAAATTACGTCGATTTCTTCTTCACCCCCGGCTTGACCATGTCCTCGGGACGAACCACCGAATCGAACTCCTCCTCGGTGACATAACCTAGTGCAACCGCGGTTTCCTTCAGGGTCGCACCCTTCGCATGTGCCTCGTGTGCCACTTGAGCCGCCCTGTCATAGCCGACTATCGGGCTCAACGCCGTAACCAGCATCAAAGACTTGTTCAACAACTCTTCGATACGATCCCTGTCGGCCGTGATTCCTTGAACCAGCTTGTCCGTGAAGCATACAAGCGCATCCGAAAGCAATCGGGCGGACTGAAGGAAGCTGTAAATCATTACAGGTTTGAACACATTCAGTTCAAAGTTCCCCTGGCTCCCGGCAAAACCCACGGTTACATCATTGCCGATAACCCTGGCGACCACCATCGTCATCGCCTCGCACTGTGTCGGGTTCACCTTGCCGGGCATGATTGAACTGCCGGGTTCGTTCGCCGGAATCCTGATTTCGCCTATCCCGCAGCGCGGGCCGCTCGCAAGCCACCTGATGTCGTTTGCTATCTTCATGAGGCTGCATGCGATCGTCCGTGTCGCTCCGCTGGCCTCTACGATCGCGTCGTGGGCAGCGAGCCCCTCGAATTTGTTGTCGGCCGGCACAAAGGACAGCCCCGTTATTTCTGCGATATGTCTCACCGCCTCTTCGTCGAACCCCACCGGAGCGTTAAGCCCGGTTCCGACCGCGGTGCCGCCGAGCGCAAGGCGGTAAAGATTCGGAAGGCACGCTTCCGCCCTCGCTATGCCCAGCTCCACCTGCTTTGCATAACCTGAAAATTCCTGGCCCAGCGTCAATGGAGTCGCATCCTGCAGATGGGTTCTGCCGATCTTGACGATATCGCTGAATTCCTCGACCTTCACATCGAGAGCTTCTTTGAGGTGCCCCAAGGCCGGGATCAAACGATGATAGACAGATTCTGCGGCGGCAATGTGCATCGCCGTCGGAAATGTGTCATTTGAAGACTGGCTCATATTCACATGGTCGTTCGGATGCACCGGGTCTTTTTCCCCCAGCGGCTTTCCGGCCATTTCCGCGGTCCTGTTGGCAATCACCTCGTTGGCGTTCATGTTGGTCTGGGTGCCGCTTCCGGTCTGCCACACCACCAACGGGAAATGCTCATCCAGCTTTCCATCGATCACCTCTGAGGCAGCCGCGGCTATCATATCGGCAAGACCGCCATCCAGAAAACCCAGGTCCCGGTTCGCCAGCGCACAGGCCTTTTTTAAAATTCCCAGGGCCCTGATAATTTCCCGCGGCATGCGTTCGTCTCCGATACGGAAATTCATCAATGATCTCTGGCTCTGGGCCCCCCAATACCTGCCCTCCTCCACATCGATGGGTCCCATAGAATCC
>DSCZ01000012.1 GCA_011048855.1 Desulfobacteraceae bacterium
GGTCGGCAGGAGGGTCGGCAGGAGGGTCGGCAGGAGGGACAACAGGAGAAGTCTCGAGAAATGCTCATCAAATCGTTGACTTTGAAGTATGATGTCATAAAGCCTCATATTATAGAAAAGATTAAGGCTATTCAATCACTTGAAATATTGGATAAGCTGTTTGAGTTGACATACCAATGTTCGACCCTTGATGAATTTACTAGATATTTGAACGAATATACAGATAACTAATTCGAGGTTTCATTCTTAATGTTCTGTGGGAGCGGATTGTATCCGGGAAATCCGGCCCCCGACGCCACCCTGCCTTCTACTGCAGGCCGGGTTTAATCACCCGGTGTTTCTTCCACGTTGTCTCTGGAGTGACGAAATGAAATTTTGGCCTGGCCCGCACGGCCGGTGTAAGTGTTGGTGTTGGTGACGCCGCAGACCGGCGGTGTAAGCCACGTCGGCTTGCGAAATCCTCTTGCCCCGGTTAAATACTCCGCAGGTGTGAGCTAGTTTCCATCCGGAAATGGTGCTTTTGCCCAATCTCTACGTCAAACTGCGGGCTTTCTTGTGCGACGTACTCCAGTACGTCTCCGCGCAAGCCCTTGTTTTCTTTGCACCGCTTCGGGTGCTCAGTCCCCAATCGCTTCGCTTTGGGTCCCCGGTTTCCTTGATCTTGGGCAAAATCCCTCATTTCCGATCTGGAAACTTCACTAGTGCCATCCGGCATTTCCGGATGGACACTATGTAAATCAGGCTTCTTTGCCGACATAAGCGAGGCGTTTACCGATTCCCGCCCCTACAATCTTTTTCCTCCTTCCACTTCAGTCCCCTTATATCCATTGCAACATATGTTCATAAAATACAAATTATATTATTTGATTTTTTCATTGGGCATATTCTAGTTCATTCCCGCACCTGTCCCTGGATATGCTGATATTATTCACATTCGAAAGCGGTAAAATCCTTTTATGGCTGGTGGAATTTCAGGAAGACAAGCAAAAATTTTCTATTTACCGTCTTTTGCGGTATACTACGGATCTAATGGAAGGGCATCCTGAGGCAACGGTTGTGCCTCTTGTGCTTTTCACTCGACGGGCGAGATGGAAAAAGGATGTAACCCGCAGCATCGAAAGCCGGCTCGGGGATCGGGAATTTCTTCATTTCGAATATCAACTGGTCCGATTGTTTGACTATAGGGCCACGGACTATTACGATTATCCCAATCCGGTTGTGAAAATCCTGCTCCCCAAGATGAATTACTCTCCGGGTGAACGGGGTGAGGTGATCCGCAGGGCTTACCAGGGGCTTTTTGAATTGGTAAAACCGGTCCTGTTTGATAAATATGTAGACTTCATCGATGTCTATGCCGGGGTGAAGGAAGAAGAAAAGCAATCACTCTACAAGGAAATATTTGAAGAGAAGGACACCGCCATGCTGGCTCAGTATATAAGGGAGAAAGGTTTCCAGGAAGGCTTGGTAAAAGGTAAGCTGGAAGGTAAGCTCGAAGGCGAGCTTAAAGGGAAATGTGCCGTCCTGGAGCGACAGTTGACTCGCCGCTTCGGCCCTTTACCGGCATGGGCCAAGGAACAATTAAACTCAGCAACAGACGCACAACTGGACAATTGGGCGGAAAGGATTCTCGATGCCCAAACCTTACAGGAAGTGCTCGCACAATAGACCCGGGACAAACACAGTTCAATGCCGGCTTTCATCGTGCAAACAGGGATTTTTTCTCGTTTAATTCGAGCCTGGAAAACCCTCAGTTTCAGCGGAACTTCTCCCCGGATGTTTGAGACTTTGCGGCATTGAAGTTTTCGGAACGACGTATATGCCCAGCGGCAGGCATGCCCAGACCGCATCCTCCGTCAACGCTATGGATAATCCGGAAATCGTGTCCAATGAATGACCGGAGCCAAGGAATCGTGTCGAACGTAATGTATCGGTGCGTGTGTCAAATTCCGCCAGCCCGATTCGGGTATAACCTGCATCAAAAAATTTATTGCTGCTCTTAGAGAAAAGAACCCAGACCGTGTCACCTTCCGAAGCAATTTCCAGAATACTGTAATAGTTCGGAGGCAGATCCGCATCCGGAACGATCTGAAATGTTTCGGCGATCTGGTTCGTCAAAGGATCAATCCGCGCCAGTGTCAACCCTGCCGAGATCCACACGGCATCGCCGACCACGGCTATTTTCCCAACCAGACCAAGCATGGGGAAGTCCACCGGGATGACCGCTGTAACCTTATTCGCCTGCGGGTCAATGTGCGACAATGATTTTTCGTGCAGAACCCAGACGGCGTTTTCACCAGCCATCACCCGGATTGCCGGCCGGTCCAGCGGTATAACCGCTACAACTTCTCCGGTTACCCAATCGGTTCGTGTCAACGATGGCTTCCTTTTACTGCCGGTCACCTGCCACCTGGCGGCGAATCCGGCGGCACGGTCAAAAACAGGGGGTTTATGATCGACGACCGGCGGCTTATCAAGAGTTTTCAGCGAAACCGGATCGATTCCGGCGGCTGTTCGTCCATCTGTCCACCAAATAATACCGTCCTTGAAAATCAATCCCCGGCAACTTTCGGTATGGGGGATTGAAATAATGGAAGGATCCGAGGGCAGCAACCAGATTTCCTTTTCCGACGGAGCGAATTCTGCGGGACACGGCGTCGGCCCGAAAATGCCTCCGGCAAAAAGCATGAACACAGCTAATCCGGCGTCGGTTACTCTGCGGAAGTGAATACGGATCGCCCGGTCATTTTCGAACGTAATGTGATCAAATTCGTCACATATCGGCAGGCCAAGAGGAACCGGTACGATGTATATCGGTGTTATCCCGCAAAACCGGCTTCTATTATAAACCCAGAGCTCCGTATTCGCCGAAATGCTGGTGACCTCGTCCGGTTTGCCCCAGTCCCTCAGGAAATCCGCTTTGGTAAGAGGATTGCCCGAAGGGTTGATGTCGACGAAGTTCCCGATCGGACCCCAGGCGTCTTTCCGGTAAACATAATATTTCAGAGGATAAGCGGATTGGCACTCGACCGGGTAGGAAACAACCCCGCCGATACACCCGGGAATTGTGAGAATAGAGAGAAAAACGAGAAAAAAGCGGATGTTCGGACACATAGCCTGCCCCTTTCCCGACCGCTCGTTGTTGCGCAGCGAAGCAGAACCACGAAGATAGGGTCCGTGAAAAAAGATTATCTTCATCTGCCCGAAAGTCCCTCAGCGAGCAACGGAGCGAAAAACAAGACACCCAAGCCAGAATAATTTTTAACAGGGATAAGACAGGAAGACGCTCGCGCGTTTAATCCTGCACCTTTTCCAAAACACTGCCGCATCCGTCTACCAGCAGTTTCATCAACACAGTGTCGGAAGCCATCAGGTTCTGAAGGTCCTCCACGCAGGCACGAGCGATGGTTTCGAAGTCGTCCATCGAGGGACCCATCATTGTTTTTATAACCTGTTTTGACTGATAACGGCGGGTCAGTATGGCATCCGGACAGGATGCACAGCGAAATTCCAGCGTGACATCGATTGTGCCAACCGCATCCCACGTTGAAAAACCTGTAGACGTCGCAACGCCAAAATCCGCGATTTCCCCGGTCACGATTATATCTGCATCTTGTAAAACAACATCGTGGCCTGCGAATCGCAGCTGCGAAGCCACGGCGGAGCCAACGATTTCGGTAAACGGCCGGCAGGTTCGAATGTCAGCCATGATAACCCCGAAGGCGGCTTTTTTGTGTCCAAGAAAGTTCGCGAAACCATCGTCACGGCCTGGAGACCGGAACTCTCCCATCCCGAAATGAATCGGCACCCCGGCGGAAGGCGGCCTTTCCCGATCGAGGTTGAGCCTGGGGGAAGGGTCGATCACAAAAAGTTCGCGTCCCGTGCCTGGATGCGCCGTGCTTCCCTTAAATTTCTTCATGTGGTCCTGCTTGGATTTCCAGACGCTTCCAGCTATTTCGAAACGTTTCAGAAGCCCTTCGTCGTCAAACTCGAGCACAAAAAAGTAGTCTTTCGGGATCGGGCCACCCGCCGCGGTCGTGTACCCGCTGACAAACCAGTACCCGTGAACCACGGTCCAATGGTAGGCCAGGATCCGGTCATTGTCTGTGCTCAGATCCGGCTCCCCGAAGCGCAACAGGATCTCTTCACGGGTGGTTTTCCGCTGTTCCAGAAAACCGGTGTCGACCTGTTCAATTTTGCCGTGGCCTTCGAGCAGAGCGTGCTCAGGCGTCGGGATCACCAAACAACCTGAAAGGCAGGCAACTGACAGGCAGGCAGGCAGCAAAAAACACCTGCGAACAATGTATCCAGGCAACATCGGAGAACCTCCTCCATCTCGCTGCAGGGGTCGGGAACCCGGTATCCTCAAATGCAGTGCAGCCTCTGACCTTCTATTTACTGGGTCGTGACCAAGCTGCATCTGTTGAGCACCCCATCCTTCCCGAAAACCAGCACCAGGCTTGAGGTTCCTTCCTTCCACGACCTCAGGCCGGTTCCGGCATCCCACTGAGGGGAGGTCAGATACCACTTCCCGTCACTGTCCGCCCTCAGCTGGTACATCAGTATCCGTTCTCCTTCCATCTGCATCGACGGAAAACCCAGGTTCAGCACGGTCTCCTCCCGGGTTGTCACACCCTCTTGAAGAAACGAGAGCAGGCCTGTTTTCAGCAGTAGATGTGGGTCGGACTGCTGAACCTTCGGGGTTGCACACCCTGTGGCCAGCATCATAAGACAGAGCATGGAACCGAGAATGAGCGCTTCCCTGATTGACCTGCAGCCCGAGGCGTCAGGGTTTGGCGCACGGGACCCGCTGTTCTTCACAGTCGCACCCAACAGCATGGCCGGTACCTCCGTTCGGTAAAGCAATCGGTTCAGTTTATTCGCTGCGGCTGTTCGGGAGGAACTTCATCGGAAGTGAGGGGCCGTTGCGCAGCCCGGCCCCATGAAGAGGCGGAAAAAAATGATGACTGCGGATGTGCTTGCCCGCACAGGAAAAAATACCACTAACCCGGATGAAATCAAATTATTATAGGGGTTCCTGTTTTTACCTCAAAAACCCCGGTATCGGAAAATCGGTGGCACTTTTCAATGAGTCTGATCCGGACACATTGATAAGTCAAGCAGTATCTCGCTGGCCCCCTCAGGAATCGGGATAATCCGACTGAGGGGGGGACAGGGGGACGTAGTTTCAATGTTGACTTGTCGATAGATCAGGGAGACCGGGTCTCCTGAAATCGAACTGGCGGCTACCGGCAAACCTGGTTATTCACTCTGTATCGTTTTCATCAACTCATTGGCGATATTGGAACTTTCAATGCGCATGATGCTTTCCTGGGCACTGCCATAACTCAAAAGATTGATACTGCCGTACCACACAACCTTTTGATCCATGACTGCAAATTTTTGGTGGATGTTGGTTTTAAAAACGATGTGGACTTTGCTTTCTGTCAATAGGTCCAATGTCCTTTGCATAGCGGGGTGATCGTTAGCTGAAAAATCTTGTTTCGGACGGGTCACGACAATGACTCGGAGATTTTTTTCAGTCGAGATCTTCAGGGCTTGAAGCATTTGTTGCGTGCGTCTCTTTCGAACAAACGGGCTTACGATTACTATCTCTTTGTTAGCGGCAACCATATCCTGATTGAAAACAGGCAGAAAATTGTCCTTATCGAAAATGATGTCCGGTGCCGCATCTACTGCCACTTCAGCTTTGGCTCTATATCCCATCGACGCATATCCATTTAGCCGCTTCTGATACATTTTTTCCAACATCTTTATCTGGATATCCACATAGTCATAAATTCTCACCTCTTTTTTCGTACTATACAGCCTATGCAGCCTGCCTGCATATTGCTGCAGGGTTCCTTTCCACGATATGGGCATGGCCAGGAACAGCGTATCGAGACGAGGCTCGTCAAAACCTTCGCCGATAAAATGGCCGGTTGCCACCAGAACGATAGGTTTGTCAGCGGGAATATCGTTTATCCGTTCAAAGGCTTTCTGAGTTAATTTTCTTCCCATACCACCGGTCAAACTTATTACATCCGGAATTTGTTCTTTTAACTTTTTTGCTAGCTTCTCTACATGGGCTGTTCTGAGGGTTAGCACAAGACAATTTCTGCCTTGATGATGGTTTTTCAATACATCTTCAATGATCTGTTGATCCCTGAAATCATTTTCCACGATTCGGTTATATAATGCTTGAATGGTTAAATCTTTAAAGTCAATGTCCAAAGGTACTCTCAAGGGAGTGAACCGAGGGATTATGTAGTGCTCGAAGGGCCTGTTTTCCGCTTGTTTTTTGGGATTGTCCCGATATCGGATGGGGCCGCATTGCATGAACAGGATCGGGTGGTGCCCATCTTTTCGTGTCGGAGTTGCTGTGAGGCCATAAACATATTTCGCCGGGGTGGTTTTCAGGATTTGTTCGTAGGTGAATGCCGATGCATGATGGCACTCATCAGCAATAATCAGGCCGTAATTTTTTACGCATTCCTTGACCACTTTCGGTTTGCTTAACGATTGCATCACCGCAATATCTATAATACCACTTGACGTATCTTGGCCGGCGCCGATTTGCCCGATAACGTGTCTAATCTTTTTACGGCCCTTTTTCTTGGCCATGGAGATCGGTTCCTCCGGTAAGGTTTCTCTGACTTCGAGAAATTCCGATAATTTTTCTTTCCATTGCGACAGCAAGCTGACTTTGTCCACTAGAATCAGTGTGTTTATTTTTTTCTCTGATATCAGTTTGATCGCCACGACGGTTTTGCCAAAAGCCGTCGTCCCTGAAAGTATGCCGGTGTTATGCCGGAGCAAGTGGCCAAGGGCCACGGTTTGTTCGTCCCGGAGATGACCTTTGAATTCCACATTGATTGGTTTACCATTAAAGGTCTTGTCGACCAGTTCGATTGCTATCTCGAGTTTTTCGAGCTCATTTAGCAGCTCAGCCTCGCATCCCCTGGGCAAACAGAGATAATCTCGTGTTTCATCTGCACAGGAAATGACCCTTGAATGGTTATGTGTTGGCAAACGCATGGCTTGCCGCCTATAAAACATGGGGTTTTTAAATGATGCGAGACGCTTTATACGATTCAACGCCCTTTGAGAGATACCTGTTTTAGGAAGAAACAGCATGTTTGCCTTAACGATAGTGAGGTGGTCCGGAAACTCGTTCTTAATGAGAATGGCTTGAGGTTTATGCGCTTCCCAGGGTTTCATTTCTTCGTCATCGGGCTTTAAATCCCCCAACTCATTTCCGGGAGAAATTATGGGAATAAGGTTTTCTACCCGCTTTTCCGACATCTTTTGAATTCCTGAGAGAAATGCCCACTGGTCTGGATGCGAGCGAAAATCATCATCGATGAATTCACTATTGGCATTTTCTCTGGCTTCTTTTTGCAATGGAAGTGCGATCAAATTTCCCAAACCGCCTTTAGGCATAGTGTCCTGACTTGGGAACAAACGGTCATAGGATTTGAATTTGATTTCATGCCGTCTGCTCATGGCGGAGGTCAAAATGGACGTAGCGAATTTGCGTGCCAAGGTGGCGGAAACAGGATGTTCAAAGAAAAACCAGGCGTGGCAGCCCTTACCGGAACGTGAACGTTCAACGGCTATGGGGATGTTGAACTCATTGCACACGTCCCGCACGACCGTGATATCTTTTTCCCAATTATCTTTATCAAAATCCATGGCCAGAAAACGGCAGGTTTCATCGGGCAACATGGGATAAATGCCAATAACGCTGTTGCCTCTCAAATGATTCTCAATAACGTTTTCATTCAATTCGTCATATGCTTTGTTATTGCATTTCGAGCAGAAAATTTTGGGCTTTCCGCACAGACCTGGTTTCCATTCATTCAGACAGACTGGAGCATAACCCGATTTGCCTTTATTTTTGTTTTCCCATCGTTTCGCATAAACATCTTGTCGGCCTTTGAAAAGTGACATGAAGAGACGAATTTTGGAAAGAGAATCCGATGTGCAATCCAAATCTGAAATGGAGTTCTTTTGAGTCGATTCATCGTGACGTATTTTTCTTGCGGTTCTTGGGATGGGCCCAGATTCGGGCAGCCCCAGTTGGGCTTTTAACTCATGGTTTTCTCGTGTTAATCGGTCTACCAGTTTCAGCAGAGTATTATATTTTTGGGCTAATTCTTGATAATCCATTTTCATATCATCAAATTTACTA
>DSCZ01000286.1 GCA_011048855.1 Desulfobacteraceae bacterium
CATGGGCTGTGGAAATGTGCAAACCCCTTACGGGGTTCTCACATTACCACAAGCCCTTTTTTATACCCCAAACTCGTAAAGGTATGTGCCGCTAAACCTCGTAAACATACATGCCGCTTGACATATTCAATCCTATGCAAGATTTTAAGAAAGATGAACAGGCCAGAGCAGGCATTAAGTGAAACAGAACATATAAGGGGGAGGGCTAGAAACGACGCGGTCCTGACTTGCCGGGCGGCTGCCATGTGTGATTTGGGTATGTATGTAAAGGCAAGGAGAGAGATCGCGCCAGTGTGTGATCGGAATCGATCAGAATCGAAAAGCTTTGCGTCTTTGGTAGTCAGACGTATTAGAAAAGAAGCACCGCATGTCTATGGGGAGGATGAACTCCGGGATTGTGATGATTCTTGACCTTTTTTGAGTTCTTGATGAAGAGGCGGATTATCTAGGTCAGGAGAACATTCGCTATTCGTGATTTTCTCTTTCCTGTTTTGACTCTTTTGATGTTATCTTTGCAAAAAGATAGGCGGTCAACGGCAAGTTGATCCTTCCAAAATTCAATGACTTTCCGGAGTTTTCCAAACGGGTCGAGGCATGGCTCAGGTTGAACGCGCCCGTCGCAATTGGAAGAAGGGGGGACGGTGCTGTACAGTATGACAGTGGTGTGATAATTTAGTTATATGCGGCGGACGAGGGTTACGTTTGAGGGTGACTTCCATCACGGGATGAATTGAATCGTGGTTATGAAGGGCGTCCGATTTTTTAAGGCTATCAATCAAAGCATCTCTTTCTGGAATTGCTTCTCCCTACGGTATTTCTAGGTTTTCCCACTTTCAGGTTAAGCGGCTGCATTTTGTGCCTTGAAGGTAAATTGATTGGGGCAGATCTTTCCGGATCGGTTCATTCACGGAAAAAGAGAGCAATTACTGATTAAGAGATAAATTGCTTCGACATTGTTGTTACTTATAGTCTGTAGACTTATCGCATGCGCAACCCGAATATTCGGGTATGGAAATCAAGCGCCGTTTCGGCAATCGAATACGTGAATTAAGGCTTCAAAAATCGCTTTCTCAAGAAAAACTGGCTTTTCTATCCGGGTTGCACCGGACCTACATCAGCGATGTGGAGATCGGTAAACGAAACATCTCACTTGAAAACATCTCCCGTCTTGCTTGTGCCTTGGGTATCTCCCTAACCGAGCTTTTTTCATTCAATGATCCCGCCTGATCATGCTTCAATTTCAGGTCAACGATCCCACTCTGGAATCCCAATGGCGCGCCATCATATTATTCGGTAAAAACTCAGCCACTTACAAGTTCGCCTTTGCGCAGGCGTTGATTGAATTCACTCAGCAAAAAAAGACTGAGGTCACGCTTGCCGAGCTTTCAGAACCTTTTTCCCGGCATATATGTAACCACCTTAAAAAGAGTGACCGTCAGGGAACGGCTGAACGCAGCAGATTCCTGGATACCTGCCGCAAATTCAACCAGGGCGAAATTTCCAAAGACAGGCTGCTGAAAGTAACCCAAAGCCTGGGTTTTGTGAACGTGGTGGATGCTTTCCAGGTCGTCAACCGCGATATGATCCCCAACCCTTTCTATGAGAAGAATTACCAGGAAGGCGATAAACGCATCATTATTCGTGACGAGCTGTTTAAACTGGCGGAAGGCTTCCAGTTTACCAATCTATCCGGCGAGGCGGACGCTCGTTGGGACCTGGTGGAGACTGCCTGGAATTTAGACATCAACCCGCGGTTGCTGGAGGTTCAGTTTGATGAAACCCGCAACGAGTTTTTTATTGAGGAAAACTTTCTAAATCGCAGAGTAAATGTCACTTCCGCCCGCGAGTCATTAAACGGGTACCAGAAGGGCAAATGCTTTTATTGTTACAAGAATATTTCCATTGTTTCCGGCGATGCTAAGGCCTGTGAGGTGGACCATTTCCTGCCCCATTCGCATGTGCAGAAACATCTTCCTGCAAACATCAATGGTGTATGGAACCTGGTGCTGGCCTGCCGGGAATGCAACTGCTTATCTGGAAAAGGTGCGCGGACTCCGGATTTAGATTATTTAGACGCACTCTTTCAGCGCAATGAATTCTACATCGATAGCAAGCACCCATTGGCTGAAACCATCGTGAACCAAACTGGACAGAGTAGGGAAAAACGCATGCATTTCCTACAGCGCCATTACAATATCTCTGTAAACTGCAGTATTCACAAATGGAAGCCGGAATTCCTTTTCTCTACGCGGCCGTTTTAGTCAAGTAGATAGTGACCCATTGAATTCCTTGCCTGGACATGGCATCCGCGTTTTCCCACAACTGGCTCACAATAAACCCTTTCTGCGTTAGCTGGTCGATATAGGTTTGCCGCATGCGCAAAACCATCAGGCGTCCCTGGGCATCCCGTTTTTCATCCTTCATGTCTGGACGGCTCTCCGGAATTGAAATCAATAGTTTCCCGGCTGGCTTCAGTAGGTTGGCAATTGCGGTCAAGGATGCGCTCAGTTCGTCATCGTCAATATGCATCAAGACCGCAGAGCACAGAACGCCGTCAAAGGAACCGTCCGCAAATCGATGCAGGCCGTCCGGTAGATGGCCGGCGAAGACTCGCTTTTTTAATTCACTGAATCTTTCCCGAGCTAGGTTGATAAATTGTGGACAAGGATCCACGCCCACAGCATCTATTCCCTGGTTCAGCAAACGGACCAGATCGCGCCCTGAACCAAAGCCGATTTCCAGGACGTGCTCGTCTTTCTCGAATACTTCATGGAAATATCTGGATACCCCGCCTTCAACCTCAATGTAGCGGTAAAAGGCGCTCTCTGCATAATGGTAATAATAATTAAAAGTTTCTTTGTCCATTTTCGATTCGACCAAGTAACATTTTATCAGTTCTTGACAATTTCACAATTCTAGGAAGGCTCATATTGTTGATTTAAGCGCTTGCGTGGAGAATTATAGATGCTGTTGAAAGGGAAGGCCGGGTTAACCTGCCAAGGGATTTCCTGGATGGACATCTCCGGAAACTTGACCATCGATGGCCTGGGGGCTTTGTACATGCGTGTCCTCATGCGTGGCAGATGAAATTATCAAGAACCGCCCCACCTTGGTTTTGCGGGCCATAACTTATTCCTCCTTATTGTTTGCTCGGCATCAAAGAAGGTTGCTTATGGCCTGCCTCTCAACTTAAGGGCAATGCCCTTAAGAACCCAAATACAATTTTCAGAAAGAATGCTACACTACCAAAGAAGGAACAATGAGAGGTAAAAAATCATGAAACAATTCGTCAACATGATATTGGTTTTTCTTCTTGGAATCATATCTGGATATGAAATCAGAAAAAGATTATTCACATCACAGATTGTAGCTATGATGGAACCTATGGCTCCATTGGTATTAAGAAAGTATTACCCAATCAGAAAGCAAGTAGCAATGAATCACTTCACGAATAGAACGAGACTCGTAGCTATTCAATGTCCTCAATGCAGAAATATTTTTATTACCAAATTGTTTTGCAAGAAATGTAAAAGAAAAGGATATATTATTGAAAATAAAAAACATGTCACTGAATACGATGTTCCTTCGTGGAAAGGATACAAAGTGGCGATTGAAAGCGGACGCTATAAAAACCTTGATATGAAATTCATTGATAGGTTGATGAAAAAAACCATATCAATTTCAGAAGCCGTTAATTCTGATGGAGAAGAACAAAATGATTGACTTCATAATTTACATGGGAATATACATAGGTTTAAGCCTGCTTGTTTATGTTGTACTCTCAATATATGAAAAAAAAATGTTTAGGGAGAAAAAAAAATGAAAGGGAAAACGCTGGTTTCAGTTGCTTTAATCATCACCTTGATATACTTGTATCAGCTTCCTATTTATTTCGCCTTGTAAACGCTCACAAGAACGCACAAGCATCTTTGGATGTATCACAATATATAGTACAGAAGAAGAACAAGGAGATCGGCGAGCCTTGGAAAGAATGTGAAGACTGCGGCCAGGTCTTTCATTATGACATTTTTCATCTTTGTCTAATCCAAATCAGGAATTCTCTGATTGTGATATATTTTGTTTGTGGAAGTTTTTGGAGTGGAGAATGGCTGTGTCGATTGATAAGGATAGGGGGGTGGTAAGTCGGGCGCGGGGGTGTCTGGTTGGGCAGTTGGCGGGGGACGCGCTGGGCAGCCTGGTTGAGTTTCAGTCGCCGGAAAAGATCCGCAGCCGGTATCCCGATGGCGTGCGGGAGCTGGCCGACGGCGGGACGTGGAATACTCTTGCGGGCCAGCCTACTGATGATTCCGAGATGGCGCTGCTGCTGGCACGCATGCTGGTAAAGACAGGAGTCTATGATCCGGAGGCGGCACTAAAGGAATACCAATACTGGTTGCGTTCGGATCCTTTCGATTGTGGCAACACCATCTACGCGGGGCTGACGGGGAATCCCAATCCCGACAGCCAGGCCAACGGCGCCATGATGCGTATCAGCCCACTGGGGATTTTCGGGGCCAACTACAAATTAGAGCAGGTGGCGGAATGGGCCATGCGGGACGCGGCGCTGACCCATCTTCACGTGATCTGCCGGCAGGCGAACGCGCTGTTTGCCATGGGCATTGCCCATGCTATCTCTTGCGGTTGCGGGGGCAGGGAGCTGTACCGGAGCATCCGGCAGTGGGCAAAGGAGATGCCCGTGGAATCCGCGTTAATGGCAATCATCGAAAAAGCGGCGGAAGCACCGCCGCAGGACTTTGTCCGCCGGCAGGGCTGGGTGCTGATCGCGTTTCAGAACGCCCTGTACCAGCTGTTGCATGCTGAAACAATGGAAGCGGGCATTGTTGATACGGTGATGCGCGGCGGCGATACGGATACAAATGCCGCCATCTGCGGGGCCCTGCTGGGGGCCGTTCACGGCCTGGAGGCCGTTCCGGACCAATGGCTCAATGCCCTGCAAAACTGCCGGCCCCAAGAGGGAACCCCCCGGGTTCATCAACCCCGACCCCAATGCTTCTGGCCTGTGGATGCCCTGGAGTTGGCGGGAAAGTTGGTAAGAGGGTAGGGCTTTGTTTTATCATGTGGCAAGATGTTTTCGGCATTCCTCTATGCCCTGGGTGCATTCTTCTTCATCAAAAAAGTCATCGAACAGGTGTATCTTCATGGCACGCTCATAGCATGTCAACGCTTCCCGGTACCTTTTATGACGCACCAACAAACTCCCCCGGCTCAGCCAGCCAAAGGAATATCGGGGGTAGAGTTCCGTGATCACCCGGTGACATTCCAGTTGTTTTTCGATAAGCCCCAATTTTTCAAAGATATCGGCTTTTTCATTCCAGACGTCCCGCGAGTTGTAATGGCTCCCGGCGCCTTTCCAATGCGGTTCGTCGCAAGATTCGGGCCGCCATTCCGATTCGTCTTCTGAGCTAGGGGCCGGACGGGTCGGGACGTCGGGTGTTCTGGGTACCAGTTCCAGTGAGCGGTTAATGCTTGCCAGCGCTTCTTCAAATCGATCCAGGCGCCCCAGCATAACGCCGCGCTTGAACCAGGCATAGGCGTCATCAGGGTTCTTTTCAAGCGCCTCTTCATGCATCTGCAGCCAGCATTTTATAGTAGTTATATCACGCATTTTCCCTCCTGTTTACATATTTGATCTCTGCATTGTCGGCGCCATCGCTACCTGCCCCGGTCTATTCAATGGGGTGGTGTTTCCGGCGCTTTCCGCGCCTGCCGTGGGTAATGGTGATGATGGGGTCGGATTTGACGGGGGAAAAGTCCGGCGGGGGCGGGTCGCCTTTTTCATTTGCCTTTTCCAGAATACTCTGCAGCTCGGCCAGTTTCCTTGCGCCGTCGATGGCCTCGGCGCCTTCATTCCGGTAGTCGAACCAGGGACCGTCCATGTCGTTGTATTCCCGGGCGGCCAGGGGGACTGTGGGCGGATTGTTTCCGGTGATGGCCCGCCACAGCATGGCATCGGTCAGGTGGGCGAAGACGCGCAACCCGGCCTTGATGTCCCAGTCGCTTTTCTGGAAGGGGTCTTCGAAGATCTCCTGGCGCATGCGTCCGCCCGGGGCCATGCCCATGCCCATGCTCGCGTCGCATGAGGAGTAAAAGTATTGCGTGAGGCGATCTTTCTGCTCTGAAAGGCGCGTTTCGAATACATCCCGGCGCATGGGAAAGACCATGATCTGCAGGCCGCCGAACTCGGCTTTACCGGTGAGCTGCTCCTCGGCGCTGTAGCCTTCGCCCAGGGGCATGGCCACGAACTGGCGAATGATTCCCTTTTCCACGCAGTAGCCGTCCAGCCACGGCTGTTCGGGTACGACCAGGTAGTCCTGGGGGCGGCGGTGCAACTTTTCCGACCAGGGCTTGCCGCTGAGGGCGCAGATCTTGCCCGTCGCCAGCTTGATTGCAAAGGGGTATGGGGTATCGCGGCTGGGGATATATTCTCCATCAAAGTTCAGCCACAGGGCCTCGGCGCGGTACATGGGCAGCATGACGCCGCCGCGCATTCTCCAGGCCGGCGGCAGGCGCTTGGAAAAGTCGTCCACGTGGCGCAGGGGGAAACGACCCAAACCCGGGGGCAGGGGATACTCTTTGCCGTCATCGGGGATGCGCAGGGTGCGCTGAAAGTTGATGGAAAGAACGGCGTTGGGGTGATGGTCGGGGAAGCGAAACACCAGGGAGTCGTCGCGTAATTCAATCATATTGGTTCTCCTTTTTACCATTTGCCGTCGCGGACCTCCCGGGCAATACGCAGCACCGCGTGGTCGGGTATCTCTTTGAGCTCGCGGATGAGGTGGGCGAACAATTCCGGGCGCTTGCGGATGATCTCCTGAACATCCCTGGAGACTTTTCCGCTCAGGGCCAGCAGCACGTCTGGGTCTTCACCCAGCTCCGCGGCCAGCAGGCGGATCTTTGCTTCCGTGAGGTAGACCTTGTGGTCGCCGCGTTCGATCTTGCTCAGGTATGAGGGCTCCACGCCGATGCGCGCGGCTACCTGGCGCAGGGAAAAATCGCGGTTCGCTTTGCGGAGTTTTTCCCGCTGTTTTCGCACGAAGGATCCGAAGGTGGTTGTCATAGTATGTAGTATATAGTACACATAAAGATTTGTCAACTAAGAAAAAAGACTGGGGCCAGGTCGTGCATTATTGCATTTTAAATTTGGCAGTTACTTCTCCTACATGATTCGTGGCCCTGCTGTTGCGGCTCGAGTTTCCTGGGGCAGGTGCATAAACGGTTTCACTGGGTTGCTCATGCCTATATGTGACAACTATTACCATTTGTTGGTTGACTCCCCGGAAGCCAATCTAAGCCGCGGCATGCGGCACTTGATGGTGTCTATACCCAGGAGTTTAACAGTAAGCGCATCTCAAAACACATGCTTTATATAGTCAAACCTTTAGGTAGATTTTTACATGAGGCAATGCGTGGCGTTGAATAAAAAGTTTGATTTGACTATTACTGACTTAATAGAGGAGGAAATATGCCAAACTGTCCACATTGTGGAAGGTATTCTTCGCCCCCTGTGAAATGGAAATGTGATACGTGTAATGCAACATGGTGCGCATGGGGAAATTGCCCTGGTTCTGGTGGATTGAAAGCTGGAAAAAACACTGGACTGAAATGCCCGGTTTGTCGTAAAGGAAAAATACAAAAAATATAAATTGGGCAGTTTAGGGCATAACGCTCATTTACAAGACTGAAGTCTGGAGTTGCATTTCCTCATCAGATGGGTTTCGGGAATCTTTGAAGACTGGCGCCAGATCTTGCATTATTACAATTTGGTAATTTGGTGAGGGTGGGGGGGAGAAGGCCGGGGCCAGGTCTTAAATTAATACATTTTGAGATTGAAGGTGAGTGGAGGGTAAAGATCGGCGAGAGGCGCAAAAGGCTGGCGGCATTAGGCCGGTGGCGGCAAGTGGGGTGAGTGTTTTACTGGTGCTGGATCCAGGGCCAGGGGCTGGGGAATCTCGGATTGCTTGGGAGTGCGCTACAACACCGTCAGTCGGGGGATCAAGCGTTTGGAGAAGCAGAAAAGTAAGATTTCAAGATTTTACTCCAGCCTCGCCCAGCAGGCGGCGGATGTGCTCCACCAAGTAGAGGGGAAGGGAGATCAA
>DSCZ01000092.1 GCA_011048855.1 Desulfobacteraceae bacterium
CCCTGAGGACATCTACGGCCCTGCTCCCGAGCCGGGGTCCAAACTGGGGATTCCCTCCATAAGGGACGTCCCGTTTTTTGCCGGCCAGGAACTGAGGATCCTTCGTAACAGGGGACTTATAGATCCCGAGGAGATAGAAGACTACATCGCCCGTGACGGCTATTCGGGCATGGCCAGGGCCCTTGGAACCATGACGCCGGAGCAGATCGTCGAGGAGGTGCTCGCATCCGGCCTACGGGGCCGTGGGGGAGCCGGTTTCCCGACCGGATTGAAATGGAGGTTTGCAGCGGGATCAAAGGCTGATGTCAAGTATGTTCTGTGCAACGCCGATGAGGGAGACCCCGGCGCCTACATGGACAGGAGCCTCCTGGAAGGTGACCCTCACTCCGTGCTCGAAGGGATGGTCATCGCAGCCAAGGCCATAGGGGCGCACCAGGGCTACATTTATTGCAGGGCGGAGTACCCGCTTGCGATCAAGACGCTGACCAGTGCAATCGAACAGGCCAGGGGGTACGGCCTTCTGGGCGAAAACATTTTGGGCACAGGCTTCGATTTCGACCTCTCGATTTATCAGGGGGCGGGTGCGTTCGTATGCGGCGAAGAGACGGCGTTGATGACGTCAATCGAGGGCAAACGAGGGGAGCCGCGGTCCAGGCCGCCGTTCCCGGCGGTTTCCGGTTTATGGGGGAAACCCTCGGTTCTCAATAATGTGGAGACCCTGGCAAGCATAGGTCAGATAATCGAAAAGGGGGCCGCCTGGTTCTCATCGGTCGGAAGAGAGAAGAGCAAGGGGACCAAGATTTTCGCTTTGACGGGGGATGTCTGCAATGTGGGACTCGTGGAGGTGCCCATGGGGATCCCCCTGGGAACGGTGGTTTTTGATATCGGCGGCGGGATTCCGGGCGGGAAGAAGTTCAAGGCGGCGCAGCTCGGGGGCCCCTCGGGTGGATGCATCCCGGCGGAGCATCTGAATGCGGCCGTCGACTACGAAACGGTTGCCAAGCTCGGCGCGATTATGGGCTCCGGTGGAATGATCGTCATGGACGAAGACAAGTGCGCGGTGGATATGGCACGTTTCTTCATGGATTTCTGCCAGGATGAGAGTTGCGGGAAATGTACTCCGTGCCGGGAAGGCACGAAACGCATGCTGGAAATACTCGAAAATATCTGCCAGGGCCGCGGCAGGAACGGAGACATCGAGCTTCTGGAAGAAATGGCCGAAAATATCAAACGCTCCGCACTTTGCGGACTGGGTCAGACGGCGCCCAATCCGGTGCTGAGCACGATACGGTATTTCCGGAGTGAATACGAGGCCCACATCAACGAAAAGCGCTGTCCTGCGGTGGTTTGCTCGGCACTTTTCAAATCCCCCTGCCGGCATGCCTGCCCGGCCGGGATGGATATCCCTTCCTACATCGCGCTTGTGCGGGCCGAACGGCTTGAAGACGCCTACAAAGTGTTGTTGAGGTCAAACCCGTTTCCGGCTGTGTGCGGCAGGGTATGCGACCACAAATGCCAGTTCAAATGCCGCAGGGGAACGGCTGACGGTGCCGTTTCCATCAAAAACCTGAAGCGTTTCATCACGGACAACGCTGTGCGCCCGGCGGTAAGCACGGCAGCCGTTACCAGGGTGGAAAAGATCGCAGTGATAGGGGCTGGTCCAGCCGGCCTTACGGCTGCCCGGGATCTTGCCATGCGGGGTTATGAGGTGGTGGTTTTTGAGTCCCGCCCAGAGGCCGGCGGCTGGATGCGCTGGGGTATTCCTGAATACCGGCTTCCGCGGGACATCCTCGGTGCGGAAATTTCAGACATGGCCAAACTCGGAGTTGAAATTAGAACCGGGACCGAGGTGGGCCGGGATATTTCTTTCAAAGAGATAGATGATGGGTTCGATTATGTTTTTCTGGCGATCGGCGCCCGGCGGAGTTCAAAGATGAACATTCCGGGTGAGGACATGGATGGTGTGCATGGAGGGGTGGAGTTTCTGTCCGATTTCAACGCCGACCCGGATTCATGGCTGGAAGGGCGCAAGATGCTGGGTGGACGTGTCGCGGTGATCGGCGGCGGAAACACCGCGATTGACGCGGCGCGCACCGCGGTAAGGCTCGGCGCGGAGGTGACGATCTTCTACCGGCGGGAGCGCAGGGATATGCCGGCCCAGGAGGCGGAGATAACCGCCGCGGAGCAGGAAGGTGTCAGGGTCGAATATATGGCCGCCCCGGTGGAGATCGTTGGGGATGATCATAGAGTCCGGGCGGTAAAACTCCGGAAAATGATGCCGGGGGATTTCGACGCAAGCGGTAGAAGGAGGCCGATTCCCGGGGAAGGCGGGGTTTCCACCGTTGATGTCGATGCGGTTGTCGTTGCCGTTGGACAGGCCGCAGATACTGCATTCCTAGGCGATGATACGGGCGTAAAAATCAATAAACGGTCTTACCTGGAAACGACCGGAGGTTGGACCACCGCAACCGGGAACGCCCGTTATTTTGCAGGCGGTGACGCCGTCACGGGGCCCGCGACGGTTATCGAGGCGATAGCAGCCGGTCAGAGGGCGGCATGCGAAATAGACGAGGCGGTGCGGAATGCGAATGGGGAACCTCCATATCAGGCGCCGCCGGAAGAAGAGATCTTAATCCCGCTTGTTATCGAGGAGGAGGATCAGGATAGGGCTCCGGCCGCGATGCCCGAGCTGGATGCGGAAAACAGGCGAAGGAGTTTCGCCGAGGTCGAGCTGGGTTACGATGCCGGAACCGCGATCCGGGAAGCGACACGCTGCCTGCGCTGCGACGCGGAATTATAGATTGTGACCATCCGGAAAAACCGGGGGGAGGCTTAACAGGCAAGGTGTAATTCGCTGCAATCCGCCGGGAAAAGAGGGGAAGGCGGCTGGAAGATAGACAGGAGGGGAAATAATGGCTTCTGTAACTCTTACAATAGACAATATCACTGTCGAGGTCCAAGAGGGAAGCACGATTCTCGATGCGGCCAAAGTCGCAGGAATCAAAATTCCGACTCTTTGTGCGATGCCCGAGATCAACCATACTCCGGGGGTGTGCCGCGTTTGCATCGTCGAGGTGGAAGGCCTCCAGGCGTTTGCGGCTGCATGCGTTTACCCCGTCCGCGACGGGATGGTGGTATGGACCAATTCCGAACCGGTCCGAAGGGCCAGGCGGTTCAATGTGGAATTGATCCTTGCGAACCATCCCCAGGAATGCACGACCTGTGTCAGGAGCGGCAACTGCGAACTGCAGCAGGTGGCCGAAATGGTGGGGGTTAAGGAGATACGTTTCCCGAGGACGGTGTTTCCGGAAACCGGTATGATCGACAGGTCAGGGCCTGCGATCGTAAGAGACATTAGAAAATGCATAAATTGCAGGCGCTGCGTGACGGTGTGCGAGGCTATCCAGACCGTGTCGGTGCTTACGCCCGCATGGCGTGGAGACGATGTGCGGATCATCCCGGCGCTGGATCTGCCGCTGGGAGAGACCAACTGCGTTAATTGCGGGCAGTGCGTGCTCGTATGCCCGGTGGGAGCGTTGTATGAGAAGGACGATATCGACAGGGTGTGGGAAGTACTTCAGGACCCGGCCAAACATGTGGTGGTGCAGGAGGCCCCGGCCGTCCGCGCGGCTCTGGGGGAGGAATTCGGAATGCCTGTCGGATCCCTCGTGACCGGTAAGATGCTTGCCGCTCTGAGAAGGCTTGGATTCGACAGGGTGTTCGACACCAATTTCAGCGCGGACCTGACGATCATGGAAGAGGGTTCCGAGCTTTTGAAACGGGTGCGGGAAGGAGGCAGCCTTCCGATGATCACGTCTTGTTCCCCCGGCTGGATCAAGTTCTGCGAGCATTTCTATCCCGATCTTCTGGATCACGTATCCACCTGCAAGTCTCCACAACAGATGCTCGGACCAATAATCAAAACGTTTTATGCCGAGCAGGCCGGGATAGATGCTGAAGATATCGTTGTTGTTTCGATCATGCCGTGCACCGCGAAGAAATATGAATGCCTGCGCCCGGAGATGAACGCGAGCGGCTACCAGGACGTGGACATCGTTCTTACGACCAGGGAGCTTGCCCGGATGATCAAGCAGGCTGGCATAGACTTCCTGAACCTGCCGGACGGCGTATATGACGATCCACTCGGTGAATATACCGGTGCAGGAACCATTTTCGGCGCCACGGGAGGGGTCATGGAGGCGGCTTTGCGTACCGTGTATTTTATTGTCACCGGCGAGGAGCTTGGAGACCTGAACATCACGCCGGTGAGAGGCCTTGACGGTGTGAAAGATGCTGCACTTACGGTAGGAGAACTCGGGGAGGTGAGAGTGGCCGTGGCTCACGGGTTGGGAAACGCCAGGAAGCTTCTGGATCAGATCAGGGCCGGGCATTCGCCCTATACGTTCATCGAGATAATGGCGTGCGTAGGGGGATGCGTGTCAGGAGGAGGCCAGCCGATCCCTCCGAGCGACGAGAAACGGCGGCTCCGTGCCCAGGCGCTTTACAAGGACGACGCGGAGGTCCAGCAGTACCGTCAGTCGCACCAGAACAGGTCGGTTCAGAAGCTCTACGAGATGTTTCTTAAAGAGCCCCTGGGCCACAAGTCCCACGAGCTGCTGCATACCCATTACACGAAGCGGGGAGGGGAGATTCCTCACAGGTAGGTGGCTTTAAGCGGTGCCCGGAGACAGTGTCTATGGAAGCGACACCGAAGAGCAACAGGCTCCATATAGCATTATTCGGAAGGACCAACGTAGGCAAATCAAGTTTTCTCAACTTGATCGCCGACCAGGACGTGGCCATCATTTCCCCGGTCCCCGGCACTACGACTGATGTGGTTGAAAAATCGATGGAATTTCCTCCCCTGGGCCCGGTCGTATTCCTGGATACCGCCGGTGTCGACGACCGATCGGAGATCTCCGGGCTAAGGCTCGCAAAGACGCGGAAAATATTCGACAGGGCCGAGGTGCTTGTTCTGGTCGTGGAACCGAACCGTTGGACAGCCTACGAGGAAGCCATAGCTGCGGAAGCCTCACGAAGGAAGATTCCTGTTATCGTCATCGTGAACAAGATTGATTTGCAGGCTCCTTCCGGAGATTTTCTTTCTCTGGTGTCCAGGCTGACTCACCGGCTGGTGGAAGTTTCCAGCGTGGACAGAGGTGGAAGGAGCAAATACATTGAACCTTTCAGGCGGCACCTGACAGAGGTGTGCCCGGATGATTTTATCGCGCCCCCGCCGCTTGTGGGAGACCTGCTACGCCCGGGGGGGCTTGCGGTCCTCGTGGTACCGATTGACCTCGAAGCGCCGAAAGGACGACTGATACTTCCCCAGGTACAAACAACACGGGAACTTCTGGACAACAACGCGGCGGCGCTCATCGTCAAAGAGGGTGAACTGCAGGCGATGCTTTCACGCCTCGGGGAATTGCCTGATCTGGTGGTCTGCGACAGCCAGGTGGTGCTGGAGACTGCGGATAAAATCCCGCCGGATGTGCCGTTGACTACTTTTTCAATACTTTTTGCGAGGCACAAAGGAAACCTGGAGGAGCTTGCCCGGAATGCCGCAGCCATCGAAAGGCTGGAGCCCGGCGACAGGGTTCTTATTTCCGAGGCTTGCAGTCATCACCCGGTTGAGGATGATATCGGGAGGGTAAAAATTCCCCGGTGGCTGAAACAGTACCTCGACTGCAATATTTCAATTGATGTCTACGCGGGAAGGGACTACCCGGAAAATCTGGCCGATTACCGCCTGATTATTCATTGCGGTGGCTGCATGCTGACACGGCGGGAGATGCTCAACAGGATACAGCAGGCTGTGGAAGCCGGGGTACCGGTCACGAATTACGGTGTGGCTATTTCGTTTCTTCAGGGAGTTCTCCCAAGGGCGCTTCAGCCGTTTCCGGACGCCCTGGAAGCGTTCGACCCGGCTCTAAAAGGGGCCGAAAAGGAGATTATCAATGGGTTTTGCACAGGCGGTACCGGAACTTACGTGGGTTGACTCGGTGATACGAGAAGAAGAAATCGACCGCTACCTTGACGGGGGCCGGGATTTCATCGACGAGGCGTCGATATTCCAAACGCTCGCTGACAACAGCAGCCCCGAGCCGGGCTTTGTGAGGGATGTAATCCAGAAATCATTGGAGATTGAAACGCTTGGTCCGGATGAGACGGCTGCTTTGCTTCATGTGGATGACCCTGACCTGCTTGAAGAGATGTTCGAGGCGGCGTCGGAGGTCAAGCACAGGGTCTACGACAACCGGATCGTGACGTTCGCCCCGCTTTACTGCAGCAACTACTGTGTGAATGACTGCCGTTACTGCGGTTTCGCCCGAAGCAACAAGGTGCAAAAACGCCGCAGACTCAGCCTGGAGGAGGTGGGGGAGGAAACGGAAGTTCTGGCCGGCAAAATCGGCCACAAGCGTTTGATTGTGGTCTACGGGGAGCATCCCCTTTCGGACGTGGATTACATCGCGGACACCCTCTCTACTATCTACGGTGTACGTGTTCCAACCCGGCGTGGATACGGCCAGATCCGTCGTGCCAATGTGAATGCGGCGCCCCTTTCCAAAGACAAGCTGAAGGTGCTCCGAGATGTCGGCATCGGTACTTTCCAGGTTTTCCAGGAGACCTATCATCACGACACCTACCAGGAAGTGCACCCGGCGGGCACCATCAAGAGCCATTACCGGTGGCGGCTCTATGCAATGCACCGGGCGTTTGAAGCCGGGGTGGACGACGTGGGGATAGGTGTGCTGTTCGGGCTGTACGATTGGAGGTTCGAGGTGATGGGGTTACTCTATCATGCACGGGATCTGGAGCGGCATTTCGGAGTCGGACCGCATACGATATCCTTTCCCAGGTTGGAGCCTGCGGCAGGGACGCCGTTTACCCAGAACCCCGTGCACAGGGTATCCGACGAGGATTTCAGGAAGCTGGTGGCTGTGCTCAGGCTTTCTGTGCCGTATACGGGAATGATTGTGACCGCGAGGGAGCCGGCGTGTCTGCGTATGGGAGTTTTGAGTTTGGGCTGCACCCAGACGGATGCTTCGACCCGCATCGGGATCGGGGCGTATTCGGATCGCTACGTTGATCAGGAGGCCGAGCGGCAGCAGTTCCTGCTGGGTGATACAAGGTCGCTGGACGAGGTGATAAGGGAACTTGCCGGCAGGGACATCATCACTTCCTTCTGCACTGCGGGTTATCGATGCGGACGCACAGGGGCCCGTATCATGTCGCTTTTAAAAAGCGGAAAGGAAGGACGATTCTGCAAATTGAACGCGATTTTGACTTTACGGGAATGGCTGGAGGATTTCGCCTCGGAGGAAACGAAAGCGGCTGGTGATAAAGTCATCGCCCGGGAAATGGAGGAGGTGCGTTGCCAAATGCCGGAGACCTTTCACGTTCTGGAAGAATATCACCGGAGGATCATGAACGGTGAAAGAGACCTGTATTTCTGAACGTGTCGGCCGGATGGAGAGGGATGAGGTCACCTCTTTTTTGGAGCAGCCCGGCCGGGATCCGGAGCTTTTTAAACTCGCCGATGAGGTGCGGAGTCTCTGGTGCGGTGAGGATGTTCAGTTGCGCGGCATCATCGAATTTTCCAATCATTGCTGCAGGAACTGTGTTTACTGCGGGTTGCGCCGGGCCAACACCGAGCTCGATCGTTTCCGCATGGGGCCTGAGGAGATCGTAAATCTTGCTGCGGAAATCGCCGGTCTCGGGATCGGCACCATTGTGCTGCAGTCAGGCGATGATTTTGCATACGACCGTTCGACCCTGTGCCGTGTGGTTAAGCATATCAAGAGGGAAAACAACGTGGCGGTTACTTTAAGCGTCGGGGAGCGTCCTTTTGATGATTACCGGGCTTTCAGGGACGCCGGTGCGGACAGGTATCTGCTGAAGCATGAAACGGCGTCCCCGGAACTTTACGCCAGGCTCCATCCGGGGCAGTCACTGAAGGAGAGGCTGGGTATCCTCCGGTTCCTGAGGAGGCTGGGGTACCAGACAGGGGCTGGAAGCATTGTCGGGCTCCCGGGCCAAACCGTTGAAGATCTTTGCGACGATGTTCTTCTGCTGGGTGA
>DSCZ01000556.1 GCA_011048855.1 Desulfobacteraceae bacterium
AGTCTCCTCATATCCATTTTATTCCCGCCTCGTGGATGCAGGAAATTATTCATCCTTCTTGGGTTCCGCCTGGATCCTTTCAAAAAAAATCTTGAACATATCGATAGGAATCGGGAAAAGCGTCGTTGAATTGTTTTCCGCAGCGATTTCACGTACCGTCTGTAGATAGCGTAGCTGCAACGCTTCCGGGTACTTCTGGATAATGCCTGCGGCCTGAGACAGCCTGTCGGCGGCCTGGAACTCACCTTCAGCGTTTATCACTTTGGACCGCCGGTCTCTTTCGGCTTCGGCCTGCCTCGCCATGGCCCTCTGCATCTCCTGGGGCAAGTCGATCCGTTTCACCTCCACGGCCGAGACTTTGATGCCCCATGGATCAGTGTGATGGTCCAGGATGGTCTGAATCTGGTTGTTGATTTTATCGCGCTCTGAAAGCAGTTCGTCCAGCTCCGCCTGTCCGCAGACACTTCTGAGGGTGGTCTGCGCAAGCTGTGAGGTCGCAAAAACAAAATTTTCAACTTCCACAACAGCCCTCGTCGGGTCCATAACCCGGAAATAAACGACGGCATCCACCGCTACCGACACGTTATCCCTGGTTATCACATCCTGAGACGGCACATCCATTGTCACCAGGCGCAGGCTTATCTTGACCATTTTATCAATGATCGGGATCAATATAATCAGCCCGGGGCCCTTGGTTTTTATCACCCGGCCGAGCCTGAAAATGACACCCCGCTCATACTCCCGCAAAATTTTAAGGGCGGACGCCAGGAAAAAAATTATAAGAACTACAGAAAGAATATAAAACATGTTCTCCTCCCGTTTTCTTCACAACCGGTCAAACCGCACCTTTTTCGTTGTGCTTGAAATCTCCAACATCGGCTGCGCGCTTCACATGCAGCTTCAACCCCTCGAGCCGCTCGACCTCCACAGGCGCACCGCGTTCGATGGGCTCGGAGGCCCTCGCCCGCCAGGTTTCACCGTGTATCGAGATGAGTCCCTCGGGATCCAAACGTTCCATCGCCGCGCCAATTGAACCTACAAGACCCTCAGAGCCGGTGCTGGTCCTGGATCTGAAGGCTTTGACCGCAAGCCCGGTGACAACCAGGAAAAACCCCGCTACAAGGACTATGGTCGGAAGCAGCAGCCTTATTGAAACCCCGACGTCTTCAAAGAGCATAATAGAGCCTATTGTCAGAGAAATCAATCCACCGATTGCAAGAACTCCAAAGCTGCTGACCATTATCTCGGCAATGAAAAAAATTATTCCGAGTACGATCAACAGAAGTCCGGCATAATTCACAGGCAGAGTCTGGAAAGAATAAAAAGCGAGTATCAGGGATATACCGCCGATGACCCCGGGAAGAATCGCGCCAGGATTCGAAAGCTCGAAGTATATACCGGCAAGACCAACCATCATCAAAATATACGCGATATTCGGATCACTGATTGTCTTAAGCACACGGTCACGGAACCCCGGCCGGTAATAAACAACGCTCGCCCCGTCTGTGTCGAGAGTGATCCGCGTTCCTTTCACCTCAACGGTTCTTCCGTCGATGGCATAAAGCAGAGTATCGATATCCTCCGCCATCAAATCCACCACGTTGTGTGAAACCGCCTCTTCCGCGGTAATGGAAACGCTCTCCCGGATCGCCCGCTCCACCCAGTCGCCGTTTCTTCCCTTCTCTTCGGCTATCCCCCTTCCGTAAGCCGCCATATCGTGAACCACCTTCTCCGACATCGCCTTGCCGATGTCCCTGCCCCCGGCCATGACCGGGTGAGCGGCTCCTATATTGGTGCCGGGCGCCATCGCGGCGATGTGACCGGCAACCGTCACCATGACGCCGGCGGACGCGGCCCCGGCCCCTTTCGGCCCTACAAAAACCACGACAGGAACAGGAGAATTCAGTATCTCTTTTATAATCGAGCGCATCGAAGAAGCGAGCCCCCCTGGGGTGTCAAGCTGGATCACCACTGCTTCGGCACCGCGGTCGGCCGCCCGTCCGATACCCCGCTTGACATACGTGGCGGTGCCGGGATTTATGGCACCTTCAAATTCTATTACGACAACCTCTCTGGCGCCGCCAACGACAGGCGAATCAAGAAAAAACCCCGCCAGCACCGCGATCCCTATCCCTATAAATGTAAGCAACCGCCCGGACATTTTATTTTTCCTCCAGTCCCAGCCTTTTCATTACCTGCTTGATATCCTCCCATACAAGCAACTTGAGCTCCCTCTGACGCCCCTCGGCCCTGAGTATATAGGCAGGGTGAAAGGTGGGCATCACCGGCATTCCATTGTACGAATACCAGTTCCCCCTGTCTCTGGTGATCTTGAAACGTTTCCCCAGCAGCGCCGTGCCGGCCACGCGGCCGAGCACGCAAATCACCTCCGGCTCGATTGCGGAAAGCTGAGCGGTCAAAAAAGGAAAGCAGGTTGCAATCTCGTCCGGTTCCGGGTCCCTGTTTTGCGGCGGCCGGCATTTCAGCACGTTACATATATAAACATCATCCCTGGTCAGCCCCATAACCCTGGTGATGATCCTGGTGAGCATCTTCCCGGCTTCACCTACAAACGGGCGCCCCTCAAAATCTTCTTCCCTTCCGGGTGCCTCTCCGACAAAAACAAGCCGTGCACGCGGGGATCCCTCTCCGAACACAATCTTCTTCCTGCCCTGCCAAAGCTTGCATCTGCGGCAATTTCCGAGTACTTCACGCAGTTCATCCAGACTCCCGCAAGATTCGGTGTCGCCGGTCAGTGCGGTTTCCGGTAAATCTTTGGTCTGACTCTCAGGTCGGTCACCAGCATTCGGGGCGTTCCCGAGGAGTCCTCGCACCCGCGCGCTCAGTGGAGGCGGCTCCAGACCTGCAACGGCACCGGCCTTAAGAGCCCTTTGAACATATTCAATCAACCCATCCAGACCCTCATTCATGCCTCGATACACATCAACCCCCGGCCCTGCCCGGATTCATTTCTCCGTCTCCGCTATCGACCCTCCCGCGGCTTCAAACAACGAAAGGGCTCTGTCAAGCAACAAACCGGCCAGAACCTGTTTGGACATAAGCGGCACATCCTCAACGCTTTGATCCTGGTACAGAATTTTGACCCTGTTCGTGTCTGCATCGAAGCCGGCATCCGGGGCTGTAACGTCGTTTGCAACGATCATGTCCAGGTTTTTTTTCTCCAGCTTTTCTCGTGCATGCTGGAGAAGCTCTTCAGTTTCAGCTGCAAATCCCACAAGCACACGGGGTTTTACATCTTTGAGCGCACCCAGTTCTGCCAGGATGTCCGGATTGGGTTCGAGCTCCAAACTCAGTGAAGCCCCCGATTTTTTGATCTTTGACCCCGCGGACGTCTTCGGTCGGAAATCGGAGACCGCAGCAGCCTTGATAACAATGTCACAATGCTCGCTTCGGGCCAGGACCTCGGTCCGCATCTCCTCTGCCGTCCTTACGGGTATGTATTCAACACCATGCGGCCTGTCAAGGAATGTCGGGCCGCTTATCAGAAAGACATCCGCTCCCCTCCTCCGTGCAGCGGCGGCCAGAGCGAAACCCATTTTTCCGCTCGATCTGTTGCTTATGAAACGAACCGGATCGATCGGCTCCATCGTCGGCCCTGCTGTAACCATTATCTTCAAGCCGGCGAGATCCTTGTGAGCCAGCAGGTCGGAAATTCTAGAAAAAATTTCAACAGGCTCCGGCAGGCGTCCCGGCCCTTCCGTACCGCATGCAAGACCACCCTCACCGGGCGCAAACACCTCAATGCCTCGGGAGCGGAGGGTATTCAGGTTGGCCTGGACCGCGCTGTTCCTATACATTACCGAATTCATCGACGGACAAACCACAACCTGTGCCGTAGCGGCCAGTACCAGGGTCGAAAGAAAATCATCGGCTATTCCACATGCAGCCTTGCCTATGAAATTAGCAGTCGCGGGCGCGACCACGATAAGTTGGGACTGCTGCGCAAGCGATATATGCTCTATGGCCCCGTCGCCTCCATTCCACATATCGACAACAACCCGCCCGCCGCTCAGCGCTTCGAAAGTAAGAGGTGCGACGAAGCGGGTCGCATTCCGGGTCATGACCACCCGTGTATCCAGCCCGCCTTTGACCAGCAACCTCACCAGTTCGGCCGCTTTATAGGCGGCTATACCCCCGGTCACACCCACTACCACGGATTTGTTCATAATAATTCCCTGTCGACAGGCGGGAGATCGATCGATGACGCTCCTACCACCGGATCTCTTTCATTTCAGTGCGGGCCCGTAAACACCCCCGGTACGATCCAGTTTGTCACCCAGGCTGGTCCCGCACCGTGCACACCTGTATTCGTATTTGTCACCATCTGGAAGAACCAGCAACAGATGCTGCCTCACCGGCATCGCCTGTTTGCAATGAGGACAATAAAGTTCTGTGGCGTTGAATTCACCGTATGCGTCATTCTGCTGCCTGCTTCCCGGCTGGCTCACATAATCAAAATTGCTGATCTGCATATCCGAAAACCTTTGTTCCCAAATGGGTAGTATGGTAAAGTCCTGTTGTCTGTTGAAGCCTTTTAACTTTAATAATAGCCATTTGGCCGATGAAACGCAACCTTCTCAAGGGTATAATCAAGTGGGCTGTTTCCGGTCGGGAGGAAGGAATGAAAATACTTAATATCGATCACATCGGAATCGCAGTGAAAAACCTTGGTCCGGCCGAGAAATTCTACAGCGAAGTTCTAGGCCTTGTGGTCCAGGAACATGAAATCGTGGAAGACCAGAAGGTTAAAGTCTCATTCATTCCCGTCTCCGGCAGCGAAGTGGAACTTCTCGAAAGCACCGATCCAGCCGGCCCTGTTTCCAGGTATATCGAGGCGAAGGGAGAAGGTATACAGCATCTTGCCTTCAGGGTCGAAAACCTCGACGAAGCACTGGAAGAACTCAAAGAGAAAGGGGTAAGACTCATCGACCGGCAACCCAGAAAGGGAGCCGGCGGAGCCCGTATAGCCTTCATCCATCCGGCGGAAACCGCCGGCGTTTTGATTGAGCTGTGCGAAAGAGGTTGAACTTCGAAAGGCCGGCCGTCACAGCCTGTAGGTGATCAAACCATGACTTGTGTCATAGGGCGATACGCTGACCTGGACACGGTCTCCGGCCATCACCTTTATACGGTATTTTTTCATGCGGCCCGACAGAACCGCGCGAACCACCATATTGTTGTTGCACTCGATCTCCAGGGTTCCACCTCCCAGCACCCTGGTGACCGTACCTTCGATCTGGATTAAATCGTCGCGGCTCACAAATCTCCTTTCCCGGTTGAAGAACGATGCTTGAGTGCATCTGCTGAACACACCAAAGAGTCAATATGAATGAATTTTCTCTGAAATCGCTGAAACTTTCAACTGGATCATCTGTTGATATCCACCTGATTCCGTAACATACCATGTTAAATGCCGATGTCAATCGTATGCCCCTTATTCACCAGCAAATCCGGCCTCTGGTCGAAGCGATCGCAGGTTTCTTTTCGACCGACTGTCTCCGGGATTTGAGCGAGAGGAAAAAATGTTCGAACTGGTAACCGCAGTCGGGTTCGCAATCATCATATCCGCCTGCTGCTCTCTTATCGAAGCGGTTCTGTACTCGGTTCCGCTCAGACATATCGAAAGTCTTTACCGCGAGGGCAAAAGGACCGGGAAAATTTTCAAGGAAATGAGGGAGGACATCGAAAGACCAATCGCCGCCATTCTTTCGCTGAATACGATTGCGAATACAGCAGGTGCCGCTGTGGCGGGAAGCGCGGCGGCGGTGGTTTTCGGAAGTCACCGAATCGCACTGTTTTCAGCTTTTTTCACACTGGCCATTCTGGTGTTTTCCGAAATTATTCCTAAAACGGCAGGTGTGGTTTACGGCAAAAAGTTGATACCACCGGTCGCCTACAGCCTCAAAATTCTGACATGGATTATGACCCCGGCGATCTGGCTGAGCAGCCTGGTGACAAGGCTTATTTCAAGAAGAAAGCCGGAGGAACAGATAACCGACGAAGAGTTGCGGGTGATGGCGAATCTCAGCAGGAGAAGCGGCGGAATAACGATACAGCAGGAAACCGCCATTGAAAATGTTCTCACGCTTCAAAGCAAAACCGCCAAGGAAGTCATGACACCTCGCACGGTGATTTTTTCATTGCCCGGAGACCTTTCACTGGAACAAGCTCGAAAAGCCTCTGAAAAATGGGAGCACAGCAGGTTCCCGGTTTACGGGAGTGATCCTGAGGATGTACTGGGAATTGTTCTTAGCAAGGAGCTTTTTATGGCCCTGTGCGCCGGGAAAACAGACATGAAGCTCTCCGAGTTATTGAGGCCTGTTCATTTCGTGGCCGAAACGGCCCGGTTGAACCGTGTTTTGATGGATTTTCTGGAGCTCAAAGAACATATGTTCGTCGTCATCGATGAGTACGGAGGACTTTCCGGTCTCATTACCCTCGAGGATATCCTGGAGGAAATACTCGGCAGAGAGATAGTCGATGAGTCGGACCAGGTGGCCGACAAGCAGGCCCTTGCCAGGGCAAGGCGGAAACTGAAATAGTTTCGGCGTCAATCCGCTCATTCCCAGTGATGAAGAACCGTCCGTACGTCCACGGGTTTTTCTATCACCCGGTGGGTCAGCGCGAAATCGGCGAAGCATTGCCAGCGCTCCACATCCAGGACCTGGTCCTGCGCATAAAGCGGCAGGGTTTCGGTAAAAGCCGCCTCCTCCAGATCTTTCAGCGCCTCAGGAACCGCTTCAAGGTAAAGTGCAAGTGCCTTCGATGGATGAGCCGTAGCATATTCTATCCCTTTATCCACGGCGTCGCAGAAGGCTTTCAGGAGTTGCGCTTTGGTCGAAAGAGTCCTTGCCCCGGCGATAAAAACCAATTCGTCGTATTCAGGGATCCCCCACTGTTCAAGGGCGAAAAATCCATGTGGATAACCAAGACGGGTCAATTCGACGGATTCATAGTTACGGTAAGCGCCCATAACCGCATCGACACGCCCCGCTGTCAATGCCTGGACGATCGTGAAGCCGATGTTGACCAGCTTGTAGTCCTTGATTCCATTGATCTCCGCGAATGCATCGGTCAGCACATCCATCATCCCCGGCACGGTATATCCTATTCTTTTTCCGTTCAAATCGGCGGGAGATTCAATCCCCGATTTATCCAGGTACAGCAACGTGCTCAATGGACGGCCGACCAACCTTCCCACCACCTTGACCGGCAACCCTTCGGCCGCACCCACAAGGGTCTGCGGCGTATAGGTGATGGCCAGGTCCACATTCCCGACCGCCGCAAGCTTCAACGCATCGGAGGTATCAGACGGCGTCAGGATTTCGATCTCTATGCCGCCTTCGCTGAAGTATCCCTTCTGCTGTGCCGTGTATATCGGCAAATGATCAACATTAGGGTACCAGTCGAGCATCAGCGAAAGCTTTTCTGCGCCGGAAACAGGCACAGCCCCGAACAACAATGACACCGCAAGCACAAGAATCGGCAAACATTTACATTTCATGATCAACCTCCGGGAAAATCGTTATTTTTTAAGGACTTATGAAAAGTCCAAAACGTTGTCTTTCGTCATTTTACGATACAAATGTATACCGGTGAATCCAGTCATTCCAACAATTTCCTGATGACGGATCCGGGATCGGGATACTACTATTTCCAACGTACCACCCGCCGCTCGAGCATACCCACAACCCACCACATCGTCAGCCCCATTGCGGAAAGCCATAGAATCGCCGCAAACACCAGATCCACCCTTAGACGCGCGTTGGCCTGTATCATCAAAAAACCCAGCCCTTTCTGGGCGCCGACCCATTCGCCTATCACCGCGCCTATGGGCGCGACCGAAACTCCCACTTTGAGCCCGGCGAAAAAATAAGGCAACGCCCACGGCCAGTGAAGAAGCCGCATCCGCTTCCAGAAGCCGGCACCCATCAAGTTGAAAAGCATCCTGTATTCGGAGCTGCAGCTCTTAAATCCTTCAAGCATATTTATTGTGATCGGGAAAAAAATGATTATCGCGGCCATGAGAACCTTACCGGCGATCCCGTAACCGAGC
>DSCZ01000359.1 GCA_011048855.1 Desulfobacteraceae bacterium
CCCAAATATCTGTTATGCCATTTAATATTACCAAAATTGGTGAGGTAGTCAGAATAAAGCCGCGGCCTGCGTTATGCATATCAAGACAATTCCCGCCGGGATCAAGTGTCTGCATTTCCAATCGCAAACCGCATAAACCGATCAGACCAGGAGAATGCGCAAAATGGCTCATACAAAACCCTCTGGCCCGGTGATCGTCGCCGGTGGTGGACCTTCCGGCATCGAAGCCGCCCTTTCGCTGGCTGACGCCGGCTACATCGTCCATCTTATCGAGTCTTCCGATTCTCTCGGAGGCATGATTCCTTCACTCCACCGTCTTTATCCTTTATGCGCCTGTTGTAAAATCGACCGGAAAATCGCGGATTGTATGCAGAACCCCTCGATCGACATAACCACAAACGCCGAAATAATCGAGGTTTCTGGAACAGCCGGCGCGTTTACTGTTACGATAAATACAAAAAAGGGTGAAACCCGGATCCCCGCCGGGGCCGTTGTGCTGGCAACCGGGGTGGAACCTTTCGATCCCTCGGGGCATGACACATACCAGTACAGTCTCCTTCCAAACGTGCTCACTGCAGCGGAGTACGAACTCAGGCAAAAGCCCGACGGCCCTGATAAAGGGAAAATAACGCGGCCTTCAGATGGAAAAGTGCCTGAAAAAATCGCCTGGCTCCAGTGCGTAGGGTCGAGGAACATCAACCCCGGCGATGCGGCCTGCTGTTCATCGGTATGCTGCATGTACGCCGTCAAGGAAACGGTGACTACGAAAGATTTCTCCGAAGATATCGAAACCGATATTTTTTTCATGGACATGAGGGCGCACGGCAAGGGTTACGAGCAATATTATAACCAGGCCGTCGCCCGCGGTGTGAATTTTATCCGCTGTCGCGTGCACACTGTCGCCCCGGTTCCGGGAAGCGACGACCTCTCAATGAGTTTTGTCAAAGAAGACGGCACCCTCATCAAGGAAACTTTCGACATGGTCGTGCTGTCCACGGGCATCAAACCTTCAGCAGGCGCTGTCAGAGCGGCTGCCACGGCAGGAATTGAACTCGACGAAGACGGTTATGCAGGCGAAGAACCGTTTCGCCCCTGCACCACATCTAAACCCGGAATTTTTGTTTGCGGCGGACTTACCGCTCCTGCCGGGGTGCTGGATTCCGTGACTCAGGGAGCGGCGGTGGTCACCGAGATATCCGCCCTGCTCGCACCGGGACCGCTCCCGGCGGCGCAGCCCCCGGAAACCACGCCGCCCGAGAACGAAACCGGCATATTTGTGGCCTACAGGCTATGCCCCGGAATGCAGCCTGAACTGGGTTCAAGAATACAAGCGCGTGCATCGAGCCTTCCAGGCGTGGTCGGTTGTGCAGAAGTTGAAGGGGATTTGAGCGGAGATATCGCCGCCCAACTGAAGCGAACGGGTGCAGGCCGCCTGGTGTATGCCGCCTGTTCTCCTGAAATGGATTCTACGGTCATCGAAAAAGCTCTCGAAAATGCCGGAGCAAACCCGTTTCTTTACCAGACCGTGGATCTCAACGCCATAGATACTGATTCCTCCACTGCGGTGGAGGAAGCGATCCGCATGGGCGCCGCCAGGGCCGCCTTGATGTCCGCCCCGGAACTCAAATCAATGCCGGTGACAAAGTCGGCCCTCGTGGTGGGCGGCGGGGTTGCCGGGATGGAAGCCGCCCTTTCCGCAGCTGAAATGGATATTCCCGTGACGCTGATAGAGCAAAGCGACCGTCTCGGCGGACATGCCACTCACGTCCGATGCACCTGGCAGGGAAATGACGTCCAGGAATATCTACAGAAACTTATAGAACGGGTGCAATCGAACAGCTTGATTTCAGTGATGACAGGAACTGTTCCGGTCAAACACTCCGGTTTTCCCGGCAATTTCATCACCACGGTGGAAGGACCCGAAGGCAGGAGCGAAATTGCCCACGGAGCCGCGATACTGGCCACAGGTGCTGACCCGGTGAAACCCGACGAGTACCTATATGGAAGCCACGACCGCGTGGTGCTGTGGTCCGAATTGAGTGAAAAGCTGATCGCCGACCCGGACGCCTTCTCCGATGCCGGAACAGCTGTATTCATCCAGTGCGTGGGTTCCAGGGAGCCGGCGCGCCCCCACTGCAGCAATATCTGCTGTACGTTCTCGGTGCGGGCCGCGCTCGACATGAAGCGGCGCCACCCGGGGATGCAGATATTCGTGCTTTACCGGGAAATGCGCACCTTCGGCCGCAGGGAGGACATCTACAGGGAAGCCCGCGATTCAGGTGTGATCTTTCTCCGCTACGAACCCGAACGGAAACCCGTCGTGGAGGCTGTTGGAGACAGGTTGAAGGTAACCGTCAGGGATTTAATCCTCGACCGCGACATCGAGCTGGACGCAGGACTGGTTTCCCTCCAGAGCGCGATCGTCCCAAAAGGTCTCAACGCAGCAGCAGAACTTTTCAGGGTGGGCCTCGATGAAAACGGCTTTCTGGCCGAGTCACCTGAAAAACTCAAGCCCGTTCATTCCACGATCCGGGGAATATACGTTGCCGGGCTCGCCCATTACCCGAAAGATACCAACGACAGCATAACGCAGGGACGTGCCGCCGCGGGCAGGGCGGCCGAAATACTCAATCTCGAAACGGTGCGCGTCGGCGGCCTGGTCGCCGAAGTTGACCGCGAGAAATGCGCCGCCTGCTGCACTTGCGTCCGGACATGCCCGTTCGGCGTACCGTTCATAGACCCGGCGATCGGCGCCGCTAACATAGATCCCGGGCTTTGCAGGGGATGTGGAATATGCGTTGCCGAATGTCCCGGCAAAGCGATCGTCATGAACCTTTGCAGCGACCGGATGCTCACCGAGGCCGCATGCCTTTTCCGGGCTGCCTCGTGAACACCCGGCCGTCACCAGACCTAATCGACGATGGAGATAATGCGATGAATGAATTTTCCCCAAGAATAATCGCTTTCTGCTGTTCAAACTGCGCCGCGGCTGCAGCCGGCGTCGCCGGCAGGATCGGAATGAGCCTTCCCCCGAACGTTTCGGTTGTGCATGTCCCCTGCACCGGCAGGATCGAAGTCCTGCACCTGCTGAAGCCGTTCGAAGAGGGTGCCGACGGCGTTTACGTAGCCGGCTGCCAGGAGGACAGCTGCCGTTATATGACAGGAGTCGTGAAAGCAGCCAAAAGAGTGGCTCACGTGAAAAACATCCTGGAGCAGATAGGAGTGGAACCCGAAAGGATTGAAATCTTCAACATGTCCGCAGCAAGCGGAAATTGGTTTGTGGAAACTGCGGTGGAGATGACCGGCAGGCTTCAGCCGCTCGGTCCTTTATCGCCTGGTGTGAATATAGATTCCAAGAGAGGTGCCCGCTCATGATTGTCGCCGAACCCAAGCCCCTGAGCGAAATCGTCGAGATGGTCAAAAACGCCGGCCGGGTGCTGGTCGTCGGCTGTAAGGGATGCGTAACGGTATGTAATGTCGGAGGAGCCAAGGAGGCGGCCGTGCTGGCCTCGGCGCTTCGCGTCGCACGCCGGGACGATAAATCGTTCATCGCCGATTCCCACACGCTTGAACGGCAGTGCGACCCGGAATATATCAGTGAACTCGAAGGTATCGTGGAATCCTACGATGCCGTGGTCAGCCTGGCCTGCGGCGTCGGCCCTCAGTTCATATCCGAACGCTATCCCTCGATCCGCGTTTTTCCGGGCGTCAATACAAGATTCATGGGTGGAGCCATCGAACACGGTGTCTGGTCCGAGCGGTGCGCCGGATGCGGAACCTGCGTAGTTCACTACTTCGGAGGACTTTGCCCTATCGCCCGATGTTCAAAAAGCCTTATGAACGGTCCGTGCGGAGGATCCACGAACGGTAAATGCGAGATTTCAAAGGACGTGGACTGCATCTGGGACCTCATCGTCAAGAAAATGATGGAACAGCAGCGAATCGATGAACTGATCGAGTTCAAACCGCCGAAGAGCTGGGCCACCGCCAGGGACGGCGGACCCCGGAAGATGATCAAGGAGGAACTGGTGAAATGAGCGATTTGAAATCTGGAAGCAACCTGGAAAAAGTTTTGAGAGCCGGACATTTCGCCTTCACCGGAGAGTGCGGTCCGCCGCAGGGCGCCGACGTCGAGGCGGTTCGAAAGAAGGCAGCCCATCTCAAAGGATGCGTAGATGCGGTGAACATCACCGACAACCAGACCGCGGTGGTCCGCATGTCCAGCTGGGCTGCGTCGCTGATCCTGCTGCAGGATGGAGTCGAGCCCAACTTTCAGATGGTCTGCAGAGACCGCAATCGCCTGGCGATGCAAAGCGATATACTCGGGGCCTATGCCCACGGAATCCGCAACATGCTCTGCCTGTCCGGCGACCACCAGAAATTCGGCAATCATCCGGAGTCCAAGAACGTTTTCGACCTGGACTCCATCCAGCTGGTCAACATGGTCAAAACAATGCGGGATGAAGGCAAGTTCCTGAACGGGCAGGAAATCGAGACCCCCCCGAAACTTTTCATCGGGGCCGCCTCCAACCCGTTTGCGGATCCCTTTGATTTCAGACCATACCGACTTGCCAAAAAAGTCGCCGCCGGCGCCGATTTTGTCCAGACCCAATGCATATACAACATGGAAAAATTCAGGGAATTCATGAAGCGGGCCGTGGACATGGGACTGCACGAAAAATGCTACATCCTGGCCGGCGTCACTCCGATGAAAAGCGTCGGCATGGCCCGGTACATGGCTAAGCAGGTCCCGGGCATGGATGTGCCGGATTCGCTGATCAAGCGCCTTCAAGGTGCCGGAAAAGGCAAGGTTGCAGAAGAAGGAATCCGCTTCGCGCTCGAGCAGATAGAGGAGTTTAAAGCAATGGAAGGGGTGAGCGGAGTCCACCTGATGGCAATCGAATGGGAACACAGGGTGCCGGAAATAAGCGAACGTGCCGGCATGCTGCCGCGGCCCGAGCTTTAATTCCTCCACTGAGTGATAAAACCCGGAAGAAAAGATTCTTCCGGGTTTTTTTCTTGAATTTCCCCCGTCATTGCCCATAATGGAAATTTATCCCTGAACAGGCACCGCCTCACAGGTGCCGCATTCGACTATGATAATTAAAACAAGTGATGGTCGTAAAATAGATACAGCCGTAGAACTCACCGGAGCGGAAAGACATGTTCTTCAGAAGCTGTTTGCATGGCAGTCAATGGCCGACAGCATCGAACAGTTCCGCGAAAAAACACGCGCCGCCCTGGGAGTCGGATGGAACAACTCCGGCCCGGTGAAAAAAGGGCCGTTGCTGGCCGCCATTATCCGCGACATGGAACGAAAGGTGGTCGAAAGGCTCGCCTGCCCGCCACCCTGTGAAAAGGGAAAAGAACCATGAAATCGTTCAGCGAATCCCCGGATTCCCAGTTCATCCTGGATACACTGCCGTATCGTGTAATGGTCGTTCACAGGGACAAAACCGTATGCCTGGTGAACCGCACCTTCCTTGACGAACTCAACATAGATGCCGAAGCCATGGAAGGCAAACGGTGTTATGAAATCCGCTACGGCTTCGATCGGCCCTGCCCGGAACTCGGCAAACCCTGCCTTTTCGACGAAGTGGTCAAAACCGGCAAAAGCCTGAGCACCATTCACGAAGTGGTCGGAGCGGATGGAAGTTCACGTTATGAAGTTATCACGGTCTCACCGTTTCGTGATGCGTCCGGGCGGGTCATAAAGCTTCTCGAATGCTCTCGCGATGTCACCGAGAGAATCCACCTGGAAATGAAAGCCCAGGAAACGAACGTTTTCCTCCAGAACGTCATTCAGAGCACCGTAGACGGAATCGTGGTTGTGGACACGAGGGGATACGTACTGATTTTCAATGAAGGCATGGAAAGGCTCACCGGTTACCCGGCCGAAGAAATCATACGCAACGGTCACATCACTGCTTTCTACGACATAGAGGTCGCAAGAGAGAACATGCGCAAGATGCGCAGCGACGACTACGGCCCCCGCGGCAAGCTCAATCCGATGACCATGACGATTACGAGCAAAGCCGGCGAGGAGATTCCGGTGACCCTCTCGGCCTCCCTGATCATGATCGACGGGGAGGAGGTGGGAAGCGTCGGAGTGTTCACGGACATGCGTGAAATCCTCAAAATGCGCAAAGATCTCGAAGAAGCACACCTCCAGCTTGTCGAATCCGAAAAGATAGCTTCCATCGGGCGCATGGCGGCAGGAGTCGCCCACGAAATAAACAACCCCCTGTCCGGAATACTTCTATACGCCGAGCTGGTCAAAGAAGCCCTCGAGGGCAACTCCGAGGGGCTGACCGACCTGCAGGAAATCGTCAATCAGACCCTGCGCTGTAAAAAAATTGTTGCTGAACTGCTTGAATTCAGCCGACAATCCATCGGTAAACTTTCTTCGTTCAACCTCAAGGAATTAATCGAGAAAACACTGAACCTGCTCGTAAGCCAGGCAGCGTTCCAGGATATCCATGTGAACTGCTCGATAGCTTCCGATATGCCCCAGATGCTCGGCGACATGGGACAGATACAGCAGGTGCTCACGAATTTGGTGATCAACGCAGCCGATGCGATGAAGGGAAAAGGCAACCTCGACATCGAGGCTTTCTTCGACAAGAAAAAAAGCCTCTTCACAATAAAAGTCAGGGACTCCGGACCCGGGATACCTCCCGAACTCAGAGACAGAATTTTCGATATCTTTTTCACGACAAAACCGGTTGGCAAAGGAACCGGTCTCGGGCTCAGCATTTCCCGGAACATAGCCAAAGCCCATGGCGGAAAGTTGAGCTGCGACTGCCCCGCGGAAGGTGGCACCGTGTTCACGTTCGAGCTGCCGAACGACCCGCCGGCCACTGAAGAACAACCCGTTTTCATCGGATTGGACGAGCCATGATCGATAAACCCACGATTCTTGTAGTCGATGACGAAAAAGCTATCAGAGACGGCTGCGAACGGTTGCTGACGGCCAAAGGCTACCTGGTCGTCACCGCCGAAGACGGGCGAAAAGCGCTTGATATCCTCGAAAAAACACCTGTGGACATCATGCTTCTCGATTTGAAGATGCCCGGGATCGCGGGAGAGGAAGTGCTGGAAATAGTCCGCGAGAACTATCCTCACATTCCTGTGATAATAATCACCGGCCACGGCACCCTGGACACCGCAGTGGAATGCATGAAACGCGGCGCCTACGATTTTGTTGCCAAGCCGTTTCAGGTGGACCAATTTCTGCTGACCATCAACAGGGCCGCCGATAAAATCCGCCTGGAGCAACAGACTCTTCTGCTCCAGGAAGAAAACATCCGGAACCTCTACGATATAACTCTGGAAAAAAGCCGCCTGAAAACCATAATCAACTGCATGGCCAACGGCGTCATGGTCACCAATCGCAACATGGAAGTCGTCCTTCACAACCCGGCGCTCATGAGGCTGCTGGGCATACTGCACGAAGCCGCCAATCCCTTTCCAATTCATGAAATCATCGACAATCAGGAGTTGATCCAAACCATCTCGTGCATCCACAGCGGAGAGTCGATGGAAAACGAATTCATAAGCCAGGAGATCCGTATCGGCGATAAAACGCTGCGCGCTATTTCGGGTCCGGCCTTCGGCGTGGACAGGCATGTGTTCCTGATAGTGGTCGGAGCCGTGACGGTTCTGGAGGACATAACCGCTTTCAAAAAGCTTGACCAGATGAAATCCGGTTTTGTCAACATGGTCGCTCATGAACTCCGGAGTCCGCTTGCAAGCATCCGCCAGATAAACAATGTGCTGATTGAAGGACTCGCCGGAGAGATGAATGAAAGGCAGGGGGATCTGATCGAACGGGGAAACCGAAAAATAGACGCGCTGCTGGAATTGATCAACGACCTCCTGGATGTCGCAAAAATCGAGGCCGGCAGACTTGTTGAACGCCGCACGCCAACCGATATTGCGCCGATAATCATGGACACCGTCGAGTTGATGAAACCCAGGGCCGAAGAGAAAGGGGTTCGTCTTCAAATCCGGTGCGGCGAACTGGGTCCCGTTCAAACCGACCCCAAAAGGATGGAAG
>DSCZ01000360.1 GCA_011048855.1 Desulfobacteraceae bacterium
ACCGCAGCCGTTGTTCAGAAAATGCGAAAAGACTCCCGTGGCATTCCTCGGGTGAGCTTCGACCCGTCGGGCACTCACCTTGTAGCCGAGGCGGAGTTCCATTACCATGGATTCGCCTTGACGGATATGATCATCGAAGACTACATGCATCAGGATACCGGTGGGAAAAGCACCTTCTGCAGGCTCGAAGGATCGCTGGTTTTTCGGGATGCCATAGGCCGGCGCGCGTTCAGTCATTATGTCGTTGATTATGATTTGTATCGGGACAGAATTGTCATTTTGAACTCAGTGGTTGTGCCTGTTTCTCCGCTGTTTCCACCTGTACAGGCCTACATTATAAAAGCGGAAGAACTGCAGGGGGTTGATGGCCGGTACCCCGACTTCGTCAAATTCTATGTTGATGTGGTCACCCGTGCCCAAAACATGGCCCCGACCCCCGAGGAGATAAGACTACGGCGCGACAGAGACAATATGAGCCTGCTGGAGCGTATACGCCGGATGCCCGTTGTTGAGAGGCTGGACTATTATGTAGTGATTTTCGTGATGGACCGTCTCCGTCCCGACGACGAGATCAAGACCGTGGTGTCCGGCAGTCGCATTTCCGGAGGCTCCTATGGCAGGAGCTCCCTTGCGGAGCCGATATACCAGGACATGGACGGCTGGCGCGTAGCCATGTTTGAGGGCAATTTTGCGATAGACCATGATATGTTCTATGTCCACACTTTTTACCGACCCACCGGCATCTCCCTTCCGGGCGGGCGCGACGAGGTTCTCATAGGTCTTTTCACTCCTGAAAAGAATTACGATGTCCATGAAGCGCCTGTTTCTACAAAGAGTTCCCCGGCTGGGGGGAAAACTGCTTCAGCCGAGGGTCCACTGGCTTTGGGGAGCACTGCCCTCGACATCTCTTTACATGACCATGCGGCTGTCGTCCAGGGCCGTCTTGCGAAACTTGGTTTTTATAAAAAGTCAATAGACGGTTTGTGGGGCAGCGGATCGCGAGGTGCCCTGCAGGATTTCCAGAGGGCCAATGGTCTTGATCCCAATAGCGGCTGGAACATGCAGACCCAGATGAAACTGTTTTCCGGGTCTGGGCAGTAGCGGCTCGTTGCCCGCCCAGCATTTCAAGGGCGGTTTCGGTTCGTAATTCTCCTGCAGCAAACAGGGAGGATAAAAGAAGTCAGGTCGCTTTTTCCCAAGACGCCGCCGGTGGGGTTGCATGGATTACAAACGTGGACCATGTCGCCCCCCGCATGAACCGTTTTCAGCATGGCCTCAAGGTCATGCCCCCTCCATTGTATGTTGAAATGATAAATCTTTTTCCGGGGAGGCCGAGATGGAAATAAAGACGGTATTTGTAGCAGGCGCCGGTTTGATGGGTGCAGGTATTTCACAGGTATGTGCACAGGCCGGCTACCAGGTTATCATGCATGATCTCACGACGGAATTGACCGAAAAGGGAATCAAAAACATCACATGGTCAGTCGGCAAGCTTGTTGAAAAAGGGAAAATTCCTGGTACTTTCGACGAAACAGTCGCAAGGATCAAACCTGTCAACGACGTTTCCGCAGCTGCTGAAGCCGACTTTGTTTTTGAGGCCATCATCGAAAACCTGGATGCAAAACGGGATCTCTTCGCACGCCTGGACGAGATATGCAGGCCCGAAACCGTTTTCGCGTCCAACACATCGGCGATACCTGTCACCGAAATCGCCCAGGCCACGAAAAGAGGGCAACGTTTCGTCGGAACTCATTTTTTCAGCCCCGTTCCGATGATGAGGATCGTTGAAATCGTGAAGGGACTGCTTACCTCCGAAGAAACGGTGGTCACCGCTGAAGAGTTATGCCGGAGCCTCGGAAAGGAAACCATAAGGGTCAACCGCGATGTTGCCGGCTTCGCTTTGAACCGGATCAATTTTACCAGCAACATCGAAGCCATCCGCCTGGTGGAAGCAGGCGTCGTGAGCGTCGAAGACGTGGACAAAGGCATGCGGCTCGGTTTCGGCCGTCCGATGGGGCCGTTTGAAACTTCGGATATGTCCGGCCTGGACGTCGGCTTCAATGCAATGAACGCAGTCTACAAAGAAACGCAGGACGAAAGGTTTCATCCGCCCATGCTGCTCCAGCGAAAAGTAAAGATAGGACACCTCGGCAGAAAAACCGGGATCGGCTGGTATAAATATGACGAAAACGGCAAGAAAATAGGCCCCGCCGATTGAAAGAAGACCTTTTCGATCAACCATCGGAAGGAAAAAAGATCGAAGTTTTAAAAACCGACATCACCACGCTGAAGGTCGACGCCATAGTAAACGCCGCAAACATGCCGCCGCTCGGAGGTGGAGGTGGAAAGTCAAGGATCCGCTCACCACTCCACGATTTCGTAGGTGATCGAGGCGAGTGGAGCCTTGAGGTGTCCCAGCACCCTTTCCAGAAGCACCCCTTCCCGGCGCGGGAGATCGTACCCGAAGCTCGCTTTGACTGCGAGAGTCGTGAACTGCACGGCACGGTCGAGAGCAATGGGAAGGCTGTCTCCCTGAAGCAGGCTCCCGAGGATCACACTTGCAAAAGCATCTCCGGTCCCCGGATAATAAGCAGGTATATAGGTGCAGTCCACTTTCCAGAAACGCCCGTCCGTGCGGTTGTATGCCATCACCGTTGAGGCGCCCCTCTCGGGATTGAGAGGCACGCTGGTGATCACTACGATCTCCGGGCCACGGTCTGAAAGTCGCACCAGCCAGTCACGCAGTTCTCTGGGCTCTATTCGTGCGCTGTAATCACGGTCGAGCAGAAAGCAGGCCTCAGTGAAATTCGGAGTTATGGCATGGGCTTTTTTCACGAGCCGCCTCATACCGTCGATCTGCTCCACGTTGACCGGTCCGTACGCCTTTCCATTGTCCCCCATAACCGGATCCACGAGAACCAGCTGGTCCGCTTCGGCAAAAGAATCTATAAATCCCCCCACGATATCGATCTGGTGGGAGGATCCCAAAAAGCCGCTGTAAATCGCATCGAAACGAAGGCCCATGGATCGCCAGTGATTCATGAAATCTTCCATGTTTCCGGTCAAATCCACGAGCCTGTAGTTCTCAAACCCTCCTGTGTGAGAGGAAAGGACCGCTGTCGGCAACGGGCAGACCTGGATTCCCATTGTCGAGAGGATAGGTATTATCACGGTAAGGGACGCACGGCCGAATCCCGAAAGGTCATGAATGGCTGCTACGCGGGGTACGGGTGATTTCATGAATTTCTCTCCTTGTCACATCTGAAGGCCTTGCGCCTCATTTGTCTTGTGCGGGCATAACGCCATGGCCCCCGAACTCCCGTCTCAATGCTGCAATCAAGCGGTCCGAAAACGAATCGGTTTGACGGGACCGAAACCGGCTCATCAACGATTGGGTAATGACAGGGGCCGGCACGCCCGCTTCGACAGCCTGCTGCACGCACCAGCGGCCCTCCCCCGAATCCTCGACGTAACCCCGGATGTTTTCAAGCCCCGGATCGCCGGCAAAAACCTTCTCCGCGAGCTCCAGCAGCCAGGACCGCACGACACTGCCCCGGTTCCACAAACGGGCGACCTCGGCATAATCAACGGAATCCACATAGGAGGATGATTCAATGAGTTGAAAGCCTTCGCCGTAGGCCTGCATCATCGCGTATTCGATACCGTTATGCACCATCTTCACGAAATGCCCGGCACCCGAACGACCACAATACAGGCAGCCTCCCTCAGGCGACAGGGATTGAAACAACGGCAGCAGCCGCCGGTAAACATCCTCGGGACCGCCGGCCATCAGGCAGTAGCCTTCACTCAGGCCCCAAATTCCACCGCTCACCCCGACATCGAGAAAGGCTATTCCCTTCTCCCCGAGATAAACCGCACGACGGCCTGCATCTTTAAAAAAGCTGTTTCCTCCGTCAATGACGATGTCGCCCGGAGAAAAGACTTCCTTTAGCCCCTCAACATGCTTCTCGACAACCGCCCCGGCCGGGAGCATAAGCCACGCGACCCGCGGGGGATCCAACTTTTCGGCGAGTTCGGCGAGGGAGTAGGCCGGATCGGCGCCTTCAGCAGCAGCCTGGTCCGTCTTTGCGCCTGTGCGATTATAAACCGCAACCGGCCACCCTTTCCCGATAAGGCGCCTGGCCATATTCATACCCATTCGTCCCAGCCCTATAATTCCTACCTTCATTATATCTCCCCCGGAATTCATATGCGATCAAGTGCAAAGCCTCCGCGGATCTTGAACGGGCCTTTAAAGAAAGCTGGTTTCCATCCGGTATTTCCGGATGGAAATAAGCTATCACGCGCCGGGAACCCGGTCAACACCGCATTTGACGCTCATTTTTGCCTTGCGATGAAAAAATCCCTGTGGTAGAGAGATTAGTTCAAAGTTGAAAGGATACAAGACTATGATTGAATTGGATTTTTCGAAGGCGCATGGATTGATCCCCGCTATAGCCCAGGACTTCAAGAGCGGCAAGGTGCTGATGCTTGCCTATATCAACGAGGCTTCCTGGAAAAAAACTCTCGAAACAGGAGAAGTCCATTACTGGAGCCGCTCACGGCGCGAACTCTGGCACAAGGGCGGGACATCAGGCCATGTGCAGAAAGTAAAGGAGATCCTTATCGACTGCGATGACGATACGGTATTGTTCAAGGTGGAGCAGCTGGGCGGCGCCGCATGTCACAAAGGCTATGAGTCATGTTTTTACCGGCGCATGGAAGATAACGGCACATTAAAAGAAATAGCGGAAAAAGTATTTGATCCAGAGAAGGTGTATAAAAAATGAATCAGCTTAAATTAGGAATCCCAAAAGGAAGTTTACAAAGCGCAACCATCAACCTTTTTGAGAAATCGGGCTGGAAAATATCCCTGAACTCCAGAAGCTACTTCCCGGAAATCAACGACCTTCAAATTCAGTGTCATATTTGCCGGGCACAGGAAATGTCCCGTTATGTCGAAAATGGCACACTTGACGCGGGGCTTACCGGGAGAGACTGGATTGAGGAAAATGAATCCCAGGTCACCGTCGTCGGCGACCTTGTCTATTCAAAGGCCAGCCAGAATGTCGCCAGGTGGGTTCTGGCGGTGCGGGCCGATTCCGACATTCACGACTTGAAAGACATGAAAGGGAAAAAAATATCCACCGAGCTCGTGAATTTTACAAAACGCTATTTTTCCGAGCGCAACATCGACGTCAAGGTGGAGTTTTCGTGGGGAGCCACCGAGGCCAAAGTTGTATCCGGGCTTGCGGATGCCATCGTCGAAGTCACCGAGACAGGCGGCACGATAAAGGCGCATGGTTTGAAAATCGTCAAGGAGTTGATGCAGACCAACACTCAGATGATAGCCAACACTGGGTCCTACATGGATCCCTGGAAAAAAGCCAGAATCGATCATATTTTCCTGTTGCTCAAAGGAGCACTCAGGGCGGAGAAAATGGTAGGACTCAAAATGAACGTTCCGGAAGAAAAGATCGAAAAAGTCATTTCGCTTCTTCCGAGCCTGAACTCTCCGACGATCGCCCATCTATACAACTCCCCCTGGCTTTCGGTAGAGGCTGTCGTGCAGTCCCCGGTGGTCCGCGACCTTATCCCCATGCTTCTCGAAGCTGGAGCGGAAGGCATCATCGAATACCCGCTCAACAAGGTCGTATAAATACGGGAATAAGGACGAACAGTAAATGACTACAACCAGCCGCAGAACCGATCGAATCTCCTCGTTCATCGTGATGGATGTCCTGGAAAAGGCCCAGCAGCTCGAAAGAGAAGGCCGCAGCATCGTACACCTGGAAATAGGAGAACCTGATTTCCCGACCCCGGAATGCATCTGCGAAGCCGCCCGCGAAGCCATGAGTGCGGGTAAAACCCATTACACCCACAGCCTCGGCATCCCTGAATTGAGAAGAGCAATAGCCGACCACTACCTGGAGCGCTACCGGGTCACCGTTGAACCGGAAAGAATACTTGTAACTTCCGGCACCTCCCCTGCCTTGTTCATGATTTTCTCGGCACTGCTGGAGGCCGGTGATGAAATAATCATGTCCGACCCCCATTACCCGTGTTATCCGAATTTCGCGTATTTTCTCGGTGCCCGCCCGATTTTTGTACCCGTCCGTGAGCAGAATTCATTCCAGATCGAACCCCGCGAAGTTAAAAGCTTCATCGGCCCGCGCACCAGGGCCTTGGTTGTCAATTCACCATCAAATCCCACAGGGGCGCTTCTTTCAGACGAAAACATGGAGGGGATATCAAAGCTGGGTCTGCCTGTAATCTCCGATGAAATCTATCATGGGCTGGTTTATGGAAGAAAAGAACGCTCTATCCTTGAATTTACGGACAATGCCTTTGTATTAAACGGCTTTTCCAAGCTTTACGCGATGACCGGATGGCGGCTGGGCTACCTGGTGGCTCCGGAGCAATTTATGCGGCCCGTTCAGAAAATACAGCAAAATCTGATGATTTCGGCAGGGAGCCTTTCCCAGTGGGCCGGCGTGGCCGCCCTGTCGGCCGCCGGTGAAGAGGTAGACCGCATGAAGGCGGTCTACGACGAACGGCGGCGCTTCCTGCTCGGGAGATTGAGGGGCATGGGTTTCGGTATACCCTACGAGCCGGTGGGTGCTTTTTATATTCTGGCAAACGCATCCCACCTGTCGCGCGACTCGTATGACCTTGCATTTGAACTGCTCGAAAACGCCGGAGTCGCCGTTACTCCCGGCATCGACTTCGGTGCCGGTGCCGAAGGGTATCTCCGGTTTTCCTATGCAAATTCCATCGAACAGATTCGTGAAGGGTGCGACAGGCTGGAACATTATCTTTCCTCACGCTCATTATGACGGCTCCGGTATGGACGTAAAATTTATCACCAGCGCCGGCGGACCGTCGGGGTTCCCAATCGCCGACAGGCCGGAGGTGGCGTTTGCCGGAAGATCCAACGCCGGCAAGTCTTCGCTGATCAACACCCTGACGAACCGCAAAAAGCTCGCGCGAACCAGCGGAACTCCCGGTCGCACCCGGCTGATCAATTTTTTTGCCGTCGGTGAAGAGGTTTATTTCGTGGATCTTCCCGGATACGGATTTGCCAGGGTGCCCGTGTCGGTCCGGAAGTCATGGATGCACCTGGTGGAAACCTACCTTGAAATACGTCCCACCCTGGCCGCCGTTGTAGTTATAATCGATATACGAAGGGAGCCCTCGAAGGGCGACATAGATCTTCTCCACAGACTAAAGATGAGGGGTATCCCGGCGATACCGGCCCTGACCAAATCGGACAAACTTTCCCGGGGCAAGGCCGCGGAGAAGCGCACAGCCGTCACCCGCAGCCTTCTGGAACTCCTGCCGCTGCCGCCGGTTGTTTTCTCATCAAAAACCCGCGAAGGAAGAGATGAGCTCTGGGGACAAATAAATAAGCTGACCTCGACGGACCGCTGATATTCACAGCCCGGTCAATCATTGATGAGTTCGTAAAAACTCACAAATTACACGGCTATGGAAAAAGTTCAAATGCAAGGCTTGCGAATCCTGAGGAGTGAGGCGTACTTACAGTACGTTGCAGCGACGAAGGATGAAGCGTAATCCCGCGTGCCGCGGGATTGGACTTTTTACGACGCCGTCAATCATTGGAATCGCTTTTTATACCCTCGAGCCCATAGGCTTTGATTTTCTTGTGAAGACTGCTGCGCTCCATTCCTATGGCTTCGGCTGTCTGCGAAATATTTCCTCCGCACTGTTTCAGCCTGGCTTCTATAAAAAGCTTTTCAAATTCGCTCCTTGCATCCCGGAGCGAGCCTTCCATAAACATCGCCCCAAGTCTTTCCCGCTCCGCCGAAGATTTATTATACGGGGCCGGGATGTCTCTGGCCTCTATCGCCTTTCCCCGGGTCATGATCAGCAGTCTCTCCACCAGGTTCTTCAACTCCCTGACATTGCCCGGCCAGTCGTAGCATCGAAGCATGTCGAGCGCCCCGTCAGAAAAGCGTTTTTGTTCGATGTTCGCATTGAGGACCAGCTCCTGCTGAAATTCCTCGACCAGCTCCGGAATGTCGTCGAGTCGCTCCC
>DSCZ01000637.1 GCA_011048855.1 Desulfobacteraceae bacterium
GTTTATTTATCATAATAATAGAAATTTTATTGGCTCATTGACAGAAAATTGAATTTCAACAATAACAACGGCTAACAGGTGCTGAAATTGTATGTAAAGGGTTCTATTCGCTTTACTCCCTCCTTTTTTGCGCCGGTTAGCGTGGCATTCAAGGATTGCTTTGGAAAACCGATAAATCCCAAGCAGCCTCAAATTCAGTGATACGATAAGCTGTACGTAACAGAACCGATCGCGCATCATCAATGCGATGGGCCGGGAGAATAAGCCGTATTTCTCCTTCAGATCCTCCCCCAGTCGATTGGTGATCCGCGCGGGATCCGCGAACGCGGCCGGGAGGAGCACACACTCACTCCCGCAGTCAGCCCGTATCAACGGGGAAAACTGAACGAACTCCATGTCCACGAGTTCAAGCCCGGCATTCAGGGCCAACGCATAACCTTCCCCACAAGATCCTGGAGCGCTGTCATTGAACCGGAAAATTCCAGCACTCCCTCCGGCAGCTAGAACAAGGATGCGCGGAACACGACCGTGGCGTTAATCCAACTCCCCCGGGTGCCAACATATACCAACGAAGCACAAAGGACGGTAATGGACAAACAAAAGCCCGCAATATCTTGATATAAGCGGGCTTTCGGAAGGTACTGGACGATTTTGAACTTCAATTTGGTGCCCGGGGCGGGAATCGAACCCGCACAGTACTCAGTACCGAGGGATTTTAAGTCCCTTGCGTCTACCAGTTCCGCCACCCGGGCGGGTTTTGAAGATTTTTAAAGAGTCTGACCGCTGCGTTGTGGTTCATTCACTAAGATACTGTCGGGAATAGAATCCTAAAATACAATCGCGGATACAATCCGCTCCCACAAACCCGTAGGCCGGGTTTCATTACCCGGCGTCAATTCAGCATCGCGTCAACCACGTTGTCGGAAATGGAATCCCAACCTGCAACACTTCAGTACCAATAGCAGAGTAGCAGCTCAGGAGTCAATATTTGTTATCACCCCGCCGGTTTGCGCTGATAAGCACCGCCACCGGCAGCGAAGAAAACAAATCCGTGCAGGCAAACGTGGCACCGGTTAAAACTTTGCAGGTCAACACATTCTCCCAGGTTCCCGGTACGTCGCTTCCAGCTGATACAACTGTATCCTTCCATGCAGAAGGCTTCGGGGGAAACCCGGGGCCGAGAGAGCACGCCAGGCGGGTTGCCGCGACAATCAAAAACCTTTCCCCGCAACTGCGGATAAAACCGAGCACATTACCTTCCTTTTCCCCTGCAGGTTCAAGCGGTCGATAATCGCCTTCGAGAAACAAGTCCGAATTTTCCCTGCGCAAGCGCAAAAGACGCCAAAGGACATATTGTTTGATCCGTCCGTCCCACCAGTTTGAACAAAGATCCTGGACAGGCTTTTCCTGCCCATACCGACCGACCGAAACCTTCAAGGCCTCAAGCTTTTTCATGCGCCTGTCGTAATCAACCTTTCGACGGTTGTCCGGATCGACGAGAGAATCGTCCCAGAACTCCGTTCCCTGGTAAGTATCCGGAACCCCCGGGATGGTCAACCTGAGAACCAGCTGGCTCAGGGCGTTGCACGCCCCCGGAATCTCAATTTTCCGGGCGAACGAATCGAAATCCCTCAAAAACGGCGCCGCAGCCTGCCCTTCAATCACCCGCAAGACGAAATCCCGCAGACCGGATTCATACTCTTCGTCCGGATCGAGCCATGAAGTATGCATTTTTGCCTCCCGCGCGGCCTTTACCATATAGTTTTGGACCCTTTGCCGCATCTCTGTAAGCGCTCCGGGTGGCCATTCGTCGGTCTCAGCCGTAAAATGAGGCCAGACTCCCAGGAGGGTTTGATAAAACAAATATTCGTCGCGGCTCGAAGGACACGTCGAACCTTTCACGTTAAACCTTGCACGGCGGTTCAAAACCAGCCAGCGGTCAACATGTTCCGCCCACTGGTTCGGAGTCTCCGACAAAACGGAAATCCGCGCACGCACGTCCTCGCTCCTTTTAGTGTCGTGGGTAGCGGTGGTGATCATTGCGAGCGGGTGGGAAGTTTTCCTCCGGGCCATCCGTTGATGAAAATCGGCAGGTTCCCCGGTTTTCCTCCCAGGTCCTCCCCCTACCTCGTTCATAGACGCCAGTGGAACAATTCGATAAAACGCCGTATCTTCCACCCCCTTGGCCATAACAGGCCCTGTAAACTGCTGAAATTTCCTGGCCAGCCGCAGGCATTCCGCGGCGGGCCTGCCGGATGAACCGCGGGATAATCGGCCCTTGAGTATGGTTTCAAGCACATCAAAAAGATACGAATGACTTACAGCCCTCGCCTTGCGCGCGATCCCGAGAGCCCAGTCAAAATCCCGCTCGTCTTCCGGAGACGGCCCTTTGGGGCCCACGTAAGTGCGATAGACCGGAAAGCGGGAGACTATTTCGCCTAGCGCCAGGCGCACTTCCGCCCGGGTGAAATCCCTCGTGAGAAGGTCCTTTTTGAGCAGGCGGACCGTTTCGTTTGCAAGCACCTCAAGCTCGGAAGCCAGTTCCTGGTCCATTATCGCGCGTTTGGCGGCCGCGGCCCCGGCCTCCACATCCGAGGCGCCCGCTCCCACCCGTTCTTCAAAAAGATCTTCGAGCCTCGAGACACCACCGGAATCGAGCAGCACCGCACCTATCTCATTAAGCGCATCGTAGCCGGTGGTTCCGTGCACCGGCCAGTCCGGCCTCAGCGTTTCATGTTCTTCCAGGATCTTTTCGACATAAACGGGAAAGCGGCCTTTCTCGAAACCCAGGCCCTCCGCGAAGGGCGCAGCCATCTCCTGAAGCCGTTCCAGATATTGCACCGGGTCGTAGAGGCCGTCTATATGATCGACGCGCAGGCCGTGAACCTGCCCCCCCGCGATAAGTTCCCGTATCAGCCCGTGCGAGTCTTCGAAAACCGCGGCGTCCTCCACCCGCAGCCCGGCGAGGTCATTTATCTGGAAAAAACGGCGGTAATTGATCTCGTGACCCGCTACGCGCCAGAACGCCGGGCGGTAATGCTGAGCTTCGAGCAGTTTATGCAACCTCAAAAGCCCCTGCCCGTCGGCTGAGTTTTTCGAGAAAAGCCCCTCCGCCTTTTCAATTGCGGCTCGGAATTCCGGTAGCCTGGAACATAGCCCGGCAAGACTCTTTTTCAGCATGCTGCCCCGGCTGCGGTGAACGCTTCTCCCGCGGGCTGAAGCCGGCCGCGGCCGCAAGTTTTCGGCCTCGGCCGCAATCGACCTTACATCTTCTCTCCCTTTCAATGAAGGTTCTACGGCAGACAAACACGTTGAAAGCACCCGGTGATAGGTGGCCGGGCAAACCGGGAATCGGTGCTCGTGGTAAAAGACATCGAAAGCGCCGGCATCGGGGTTGAAGCAGAGCCGGAATTCCCCGTTTTCCAGGACTCTTCCATAGAGATCTCCCAACACCGGCAGGAGCACCTTGTTGCGAAGCCCCCGGGTCTCAGGGAACCAGTCGATGTCGAAATAGTGGGCATATTCGGCGGACCTTCCCCATTCCAGCACATCGAGCCACCATGTATTGTCCGCAAACCCGATCCCCATATGGTTGGGGACTATGTCCATAACCAGGCCGATGCCGGCATCCGAAAGGGCTGAACTCAAAGCGTTGAATCCCTCTCGTCCGCCCAGTTCCGGATTCAGCTTCCTGTGATCGATGATGTCGTAGCCGTGGGTGGACCCTGGCCTGGCCGCCAGGACAGGTGAGGTGTAGAGGTGGCTGATTCCAAGTTCCCGCAGGTATGGCACCGTTTTCTGCGCATCGGCAAACGTGAATCCGGCATGGAACTGCATCCGGTAAAAAGCGGTGGGGATATAAAAACGGTTTTCCATGGCCTCACCCGGCAACAAAAGCACAAACGGACCAGGAGGCAAATGCGATGTCATCCTTTCCGACCTCCCGAACGCCGTTGGAACGGTATATGAAATCAATTTCCCCCGCTCCGCCCAGGTCTTTCCGCTTGAGGCGGATTTCCTGTTTCCCGGTATCCATACGGGCTGCAACAAACAGTTTGCGGTCACCGGCCAGGGGCCAGGATACCATAAGGCCGCCATTGCCGAATAATCGCCGTGAAGCCCGGCCCGGGATGATATCCGGGATCAACGGCGTTATTCTTTCTTTTCTCAATGCCAGTAGACGACGGTAAAAATCGAGCCAACCGGCGTGTTCGGGTCTGTTCGGTTCCTCCCAGTCAAGAACCGAGCCCTTCACCGTCGAAGGGTCGTTGGGATCCGGGATGCGTGCGACGGATGATGGATCGCTGAATTGCGGAAACGCGGAGAATTCTTTCCGGCGGCCCTCGCAGACGGCTGCGGCCAAATCTCCATCGAAGTCGCAGAAAAACATGAACGGCCGCTTCGAACCCCATTCCTCGCCCATGAAAAGGAGGGGCACCTGTGGAGCGAGCATCAAGATCGCGGCCAGGGCCTCCCGCACGCGTCCCGGGGCCAGGACGCTCAGCCGCTCTCCGAAGGCCCGGTTGCCCACCTGGTCGTGGTTCTGGAGAAATGACACGAAAGCCTCCGGCGGCAGGTGACTGCTCTCCTCCCCTCTCTTCCTTCCTCCACGGTGCTCCGACACCTCCCCCTGGTAAGCGAATCCTTCAGCCAGGCAACGGCCCAGCAGCTTCTGAGGTGAGTGTTGATAATCGCGGTAGTAGCCGAATTTTTCGCCCGTCGCAAGAACGTGGCAGCAATGGTGCATATCGTCGTTCCACTGGGCGTCGAAATAAATGTTTTGCCCGGATGAATCCCGGGAGAGGAGCCCGGCCTGGTTGCCGTCGTTTTCAAGCACCAGATGGACCCGCCGATGGTCGGGAAACCCGGCCCGCACCCTGCCTGCCAGTTCTTCCAGAATATGGAGCCCGGTCTCATCTTTGATGGCATGGACGGCATCGAGCCTCAAACCGTCAAACCGGTATTCGGCAAGCCAGTAAAGCGCGTTGACGATAAAAAACTCCCGCACCTCGGGCACGGAAAAATCGATCGCCGCCCCCCATGGCGTGTGGTATCGATCGGTAAAAAAATCGGGAGCATATCGATGCAGGAAATTACCTTCCGGACCGAAATGGTTGTAGACGACATCGAGAAAAACCGCGAGACCCATCCCGTGCGCCGCGTCGATCAACTTTTTCAGATCCTCCGGCCGGCCATAGACAGAATCCGGCGCAAACGGAAGCACACCGTCATACCCCCAGTTGCGTCTCCCGGGAAAATCGGAAAGGGGCATCAACTCGATCGCCGTGACCCCCAGTTCTTTCAAGTAACCCAGCCGGGAAAGCACTCCGTCGTAGGTGCCTTCAGGCGTAAACGTCCCCACGTGCAGTTCGTAGAGCACTGTTTCATGCCAGGGGCTGACAGACCACCTGTCACTTTTCCATTGGCAGGCTTCAGGATCAACGACCTGGCTCGGGCCGTCGACATCCCGGGGTTGAAAACGAGATGCAGGATCCGGCACCGGGGTTTTTCCGTCTATCCTGAAGCGGTAAAGCGCACCGGCACCCGCCCCTTCAACGAAAGTTTCAAACCATCCCCTTGCCTCCTTGTTCATCGGGAAGATCTTTTGCCGACCCGGACCTTCGATCAAGACATCGACGCTTTCCGCGCCCGGCGCCCACAACCTGAACCGGGCACCCGGGCCTTCGATCTGTGCACCGAAACCGAAATCCATCAGTCGCCTCCGTTCCCGCCCGGTGACTCACCGTCTGCTTCGGAAACCAGAATAAGGACCTGCACAGACCGCGCTCCGACATTGACTTCGGCCCCCGGAGCCGACATCCCGCTTTCCGGAGTCCCATCTTCGGTTGTTGTATCCACCAACGCCTCCCATGCACCATGGTCTCCGTTCGGCAGGACAAAATGCACATCTTCATGCCCCGAATTTATCAAGATCAAGAAGGTGTCGTCAGGCTCCTGTTCACCGGTCTCGCTCAGGTGCACAAGGCCGGCCTCGCCGCTGAGCCTTATGGCAAGACAGCTCGCTTCGGGCACCCAGTCTTCCTGCGTCATCTCGCCGCCGTCTGGTCGGATCCATATGACATCCTTCACGTCCGTACCGGGGATAATCGAGCTGTGGAAAAAACGGTTGCGGTGAAAAACAATATGGCTCTCTCGAAGCTTGATCAGACGGCTCACGAACGCCGCCTGCATCCTGCCCGAATCGTCGATCTCAGGCCAATCGAGCCAGCCGGTCTCGTTGTCCTGGCAGTAAGCATTGTTGTTGCCGGCCTGAGAATTTCCGAATTCGTCTCCGGCAAGCAGCATCGGGGTTCCTTGAGAAAGCAGCAGCGTCGTGAGGAAATTGCGCATCTGTCTTCCCCGGAGTACCAACACCTGCTCGTCCCCGGTTTCGCCTTCGACCCCGCAGTTCCAGCTGTTGTTGTTGTCGGAGCCGTCCCGGTTATCCTCGCCGTTCGCCTCGTTGTGCTTCTCATTATAGCTGACAAGGTCTTTCAAAGTGAAACCGTCGTGGACTGTTATGAAATTCATCCCGGCCCATGTGCGGCGGCCGCGGCGGTTGAAAATGTCCGCGGACGCGGAAAAACGTCCGGCGAAGGATGAAAGCATCCCTTCATCTCCTTTCCAGAACCGACGCATGTCATCGCGGTAGCGGTCGTTCCATTCGGACCAACCGGGGGGGAAATTTCCCAGCTGGTAACCACCGGGTCCTGTGTCCCACGGCTCGGCGATCAATTTGACCCTGCCGAGCACTGGGTCCTGGGCCACCGCATCCAGGAATCCAGCATGTTCGTCGTAGGAGCCTTCCACCCTGGCAAGGGTTGTTGCAAGATCAAAGCGGAAACCGTCCACCCCCATGGTTATCACCCAGTAGCGCAGGGAATCCATCACCATGCACAGAACTTTCGGGTGCCTCAGTTCCAATGCGTTGCCGGTGCCGGTGAAATCATTGTAGAAACGAAGATTGTCTGCCATCAGGTAGTAATAGGACCGGTTGTCTATTCCCCGGAAGGACAAAGTCGGGCCGAGGTGGCTGCCTTCGGCCGTGTGGTTATATACCACGTCCAGGATGACTTCGATTCCCGCATCATGCATTTTCTGGACAAAACTCTTGAAGGAGGCCGGATCGTTTCTACGGCCCAGGTAGGCCGGGTGCGGCGCGAAATAACCGATGGTGTTGTATCCCCAGTAGTTGGTAAGGCCCTTTTCCATGAGATGCCTGTCTTTTACGAATGCATGCACCGGAAGCAACTCGATGGCCGTCACACCAAGATATTTCAGATGTTCTATAACAGGCTGTGCAGCCAATCCGTCGACCGTGCCGCGAAGCTCCTCGGGCACATCCGGATGACGCATCGTGTATCCTCTTACATGCATTTCATATATAACCGATTCATGCCACGGCCGCGGGTCCATCGGGTGACCCCATGTGAATGCGGGATCCACGACCTGGCACTTGGGCATGAACGGAGCGGAGTCGCGATCGTCGAACGACAAATCCTCGGCCTCATCCCCGGTGCGGTAACCGAACAGGGCATCGTCCCACCTGAGCCCGCCGATCAATGCCTTGGCGTAAGGATCGATCAAAAGCTTGTTTGCATTGAAGCGGTGGCCCGCTTCCGGCTCGTAAGGCCCGTATACGCGGTAACCGTAAAGCGTGCCCGGACGCACATCCGGCAGGTAGCCATGCCATACTTCGTGCGTGTATTCCGGCAGTTCCACCCTTGCATTTTCATTGATTCCGTCATCGTCGAACAGGCAAAGCTCAACTGTTTCCGCATGGGCGGAAAAGAGCGCAAAATTGGTGCCCGAGCCGTCCCAGGTCGCACCCAGCGGCGTGGGATTCCCGGGCCACACCCTGGGAGATTGGGTTTTTCCAGGCGAAACACTCCCGTTATCGATCATGCTCATATTCCAGTCTCCTTGTTTTTTCTTAATATCATAGCATAGTTTGAAACTTTAAGTAGTGTCCATCCGGAAATACCGGATGGCACTAGTGAAGTTTCCAGATCGGAAATGAGGGATTTTGTCCAAGATCAAGGAAAC
>DSCZ01000078.1 GCA_011048855.1 Desulfobacteraceae bacterium
CTTCAATATGTCGTGGGGATCCGCAGAGCCATCCATCAAAGCTTCTCCTGCCCGGACATAATCCCCCTCAAGAACGCTGAGATGTTTGCCGCGGGGCACGAAGTAGTTCACCGCCTCTCCGACGTCAGGGGTAATCGTCATCTTGCGTTTCCCCTTCGTATATTTTCCGAAAGACACCACCCCGTCTATCTCACTGATTATGGCGGTTTCCTTCGGCTTCCTGACCTCAAAAAGCTCGGCGACGCGCGGGAGACCACCGGTGATATCCTTGGTTTTGGTGGTTTCACGAAGAATCCTGGCAAGCACGGTACCCGAACCGACCTTATCTCCTTCATTCACCATCACGACCGCACCCACAGGGAGATGGTACCTGGCTTTCGCCTTTTCGCTGCCCGGCAGGGACGCGGTTTTGCCCGAGCTGTCCTTGATCGATATGCGGGGGCGGATATCTACATCATGGGATTCAACGATCACACGGCTGATTTTACCGGTGACAGGGTCACGTTTCTCCTGCATGGTCGAGCCTTCGGTAATATCCCCGAATTTCACGGTTCCTTCCACTTCCGTCATGATCGGAATCGTAAAAGGGTCCCATTCGGCCAGGGCCTGCTCAGGGGTGACCGTATCGCCGTCGCGCACCCGCAGGTTTGCACCGTAAATGATCGGATATCTCTCGACCTCCCTGCCGCCTTTACCGACGATCGCGATTTCCCCGTTTCGATTCATAGCGACCAATGTCTTATCCGATTTTTCAATGGTTTTCAGGTTGACAAACCTGACTTCCCCCTTGTTCCGCGGATGTATTGTCGTCTGTTCGACCCGCTTGCTGGCCGTGCCGCCGATATGGAAAGTTCTCATCGTCAGCTGTGTACCGGGTTCGCCAATCGACTGTGCGGCTATGATCCCGACAGCCTCTCCTATATTCACCTCTCGGCCGTGGGCGAGGTCCCTGCCGTAACACTTTTTGCAGACACCCCGCTTCGCTTCGCATGTGAGCGCCGAACGAATACGGACACGCTCTATTCCCGCCGCCTCGACCTTCTTCACCTTCTCTTCGTCGATTTCCTCGTTGGCTTTCACAAGAACTTCACTGGTCAAAGGATCGTAAATATCCTGAAGTGCAACACGGCCAAGTATCCTTTCCCCCATTCTCTGGAGGATCTCCCCGCCTTCCACCAGAGAATCGACCCAGATGCCGTCCAGCGTACCGCAGTCTTCCTCCGTTACAATGCAATCCTGGGCCACATCAACAAGCCGCCGTGTCAGATAGCCGGAATTGGCGGTCTTTAAGGCGGTGTCGGCCAGACCCTTACGTGCACCGTGAGTCGATATGAAGTACTGAAGCACGGTGAGCCCCTCCCTGAAATTGGAAGTTATCGGGCTTTCGATGATTTCACCGGAAGGCTTGGCCATCAATCCCCGCATGCCGGCAAGCTGGCGCATTTGGTCCTTGCTGCCGCGCGCCCCGGAGTCCGACATCATGTAGATCGCATTGAAGCTGGTCATCTTGACTTTTTCACCGTCCGGACCGACCACTACATCCTCGGCGATTTCCTTCATCATTTCCGCGGCCACATCTTCTGTGGACTGAGCCCAGATGTCTACGACCTTGTTGTATTTTTCCCCATCGGTTATAAGGCCGCTTGTGTACTGGCCTGCTATTTTTCGAACCTCGGCTTCAGCCTTTTCGATGATCTCTGCTTTGCGCTTTGGAATAACCATGTCCTTCATCGAAATGGAGATGCCGGAAAGAGTCGCATACCGATAACCCACATCCTTCAGCCTGTCCGCGAGAATAACCGTCGCCTTGATTCCTGCTCTGCGGTAGGATTCGTCGATCAGCCCCCGTAGTTCTTTTTTGGTCAGCACCTTGTTGACACTGGAAAACGGGACCTGGTCCTCCATGATTTCATAAAGAAGAATCCTGCCTGTGGTTGTATCCTGGATCGCCCCGTCTATTCTGACCTTGATTGCGGCGTTCAGGTCCAGTTCGCGTGAGTCATAAGCCATTCTGGCTTCACGGACGCCGGCGAAAACCTTGCCTTCCCCTTTTGCGAAGGGCTTCTCGCGAGTCATGAAATAAATCCCCAGCACGATGTCCTGGCTGGGTACGATGATCGGTTCACCGTTTGCCGGCGACAGGATGTTGTTCGTGGACATCATCAACACCCGGGCCTCTATCTGCGCCTCGATCGACAATGGCACATGAACCGCCATCTGGTCACCGTCGAAGTCCGCGTTGAACGCCGTGCATACCAGAGGGTGAAGCTGTATCGCCTTGCCCTCGATCAGAATGGGTTCGAAGGCCTGTATCCCGAGCCGATGAAGGGTAGGTGCCCTGTTCAGCAGAATACAGTACTCCCTCACGACCTCGTCGAGCGCATCCCAGACATCGGAGGTTTCCCGCTCTACGAGCTTTTTTGCAGCTTTTATCGTCGAAACCAGCCCCTTTTCATCGAGCTTGTTGTAAATGAACGGCTTGAACAGCTCCAGGGCCATTTTCTTGGGAAGACCGCACTGGTGAAGCCTCAAGTCAGGCCCGACCACGACGACCGACCGCCCGGAATAATCGACACGCTTGCCGAGCAGGTTCTGGCGGAAACGCCCCTGTTTGCCCTTCAACATATCGCTCAGGGATTTGAACGGACGCTTATTCGCCCCGGTAACGACCTTTCCGCGACGGCCGTTGTCGAACAGAACATCCACGGCTTCCTGCAGCATCCGCTTCTCGTTGCGGACGATGATGTCAGGCGCCCTGAGTTCGAGCAGGCGCTCCAACCGGTTGTTGCGGTTTATCACCCTCCGGTACAGATCGTTCAGGTCCGAAGTCGCGAACCGCCCGCCGTCGAGCGGCACAAGTGGCCTGAGATCCGGCGGCAGAACAGGGATCACATTCATGATCAACCATTCGGGCTTGTTCTTCGATTCCCTGAATGCATCGATAATCTTGAGCCTTTTAGCCAGTTTTTTACGCTTCGCTTCCGACTTGGCCCCGATCATCTCGACTCTGAGGGACTCGGAAAGCTCTTCCAGATTGAGGCTCTTGAGCATCTTCTGTATCGCCTCGGCGCCGATACCCACTTCGAAATTATCTCCGTATTCCTGGCGAGCCTGGTAAAGCTGCTCGTCGGGTAGAATCGTGCCGGCTGTCAGCGGAGTATCCTTCGGATCGATGACGATGTAACCTTCAAAATAGAGCACCCGTTCCAGATCTTTCAGCGTGAGGTCGAGAAGGTTGCCCACCTTGGAAGGCAAACATTTCAAAAACCAGATATGGGCCACCGGAGCCACCAGTTCTATATGACCCATGCGTTCGCGGCGCACCTTCGACTGAATAACCTCGACACCGCATTTCTCGCATATGATGCCGCGGTGCTTCATACGTTTATATTTTCCGCAGTTACATTCGTAGTCCTTTATAGGTCCGAAAATCTTCGAACAGAACAGTCCGTCCCGTTCGGGCTTGAACGTTCTGTAATTTATCGTCTCCGGTTTCTTGACTTCGCCGTAAGACCATTCCTTGATTTTTTCCGGCGATGCCAGTGAAATTCTCACAGCATTAAAACTTGACGGATCTTTGGGTTTTGTAAAGAAGCTGTATAACTCTTCCAATGCTTCTCTCCTTTTTTATTGTTCTCTCAGCCTTGAGTGTCCTCAAAAAGCTGCAATTCAAGACCCAGGCTCTGCAATTCCTTCATAAGTACCTTAAAAGACTCGGGCAGACCAGCTTCAAGTACGTTGTTCCCTTTCACTATCCGCTCGTACATCCGCGTCCTTCCTGCTACGTCATCGGATTTGACAGTCAGAAACTCCTGCAGGGAATAGGCGGCACCGTAGGCTTCCATCGCCCACACCTCCATCTCCCCGAGTCTCTGGCCGCCGAACTGCGCCTTTCCTCCCAGGGGCTGCTGGGTAACGAGGGAGTAAGGCCCGATCGATCGAGCATGGAGCTTGTCATCCACCAGATGGTGAAGCTTCAACATGTACATCATCCCCACAGTCACATTCTGAACAAAAGGTTCCCCGGTTCTACCGTCATACAATGTAGACTGCCCGTCCACCGGCAAACCGGCTTCCGCCAGGCATGCCATTATCTCATCCTCTTCTGCTCCATCGAAAACCGGAGTGGCCATCGGAACACCGTTTTTGAAAAGACTTGCTTTCTCGATCAGTTCCTGATCTTTTAAATTCTCAAAATTTTCAATATATTCATCCGGGTTGAACACTCGCTTCAGTTTGGTTCGGAGCTCCTCACTGTCCGCCTTGCGAACAAGCTCACCTATCTGACGCCCAAGTTCACCGGAAGCCCATCCCAAGTGGGTTTCAAGAACCTGGCCGACGTTCATCCGGCTGGGAACGCCAAGGGGGTTCAACACCACGTCCACAGGTGTTCCATCTGCGAAATACGGCATATCTTCGATTGGAAGTATTCTGGACAAAACACCCTTGTTTCCGTGGCGCCCGGCCATTTTGTCACCCACCGAAAGTTTCCTTTTCACCGCCACGTAAACCTTTACCATCTTGATGACACCGGGAGCCAGCTCATCGCCGAGGCTCAACCGTTCGATCTTCTCCTCAAACACCCTTGTTATGCGTGCAACCTTCGTGGAGTAATTATTGACGATGTGCTCCATGCGCTCGATCACATCCATCGGCGCCTTCAAATCCGCGCCAGCCCATGCATCAACCGGGATCCGTTTGACATCCTCCAGGGTGATTTCCTTCTGGGCGGCCATCAAAACGCGACCTCTGCCCCGGCCTTCGAGCATGTTCGTCTTGAGCTTTTTTCCGGCAAGTATTTCTCTCAAGCTTTCCCTGGCGCTTCGGCCGATTACATCTATTTCGTCGGCCAGATTCTTCTCCAGCCTTGCGGTTTCTTCCGTTTCGATTTCCAGGCTTCGCGCGTCCTTTTCCACGCCACGCCGAGAAAACACCCTGGCATCGATTACGATCCCCTTTACACCAGGCGGCACCCTGAGTGAGGAGTCTTTTACATCTCCAGCCTTGTCGCCGAAAATCGCCCTCAAAAGTTTTTCTTCGGGTGAAAGCTGGGTTTCGCCCTTGGGGGTGATCTTTCCAACCAGCACATCTCCGGGCTTGATTTCGGCCCCGACTTTTATGATGCCGCTTTCATCGAGGTTTTTCAGTGCCTCTTCACCCACATTCGGGATGTCTCTGGTGATTTCCTCTTTGCCGAGTTTTGTATCACGCGACACAACCTCGAATTCCTCGACATGAATCGAAGTGTAAACATCCTCCTTCACGACCCTTTCGCTTATCAATACCGAGTCTTCAAAGTTATACCCACCCCAGGACATGAAAGCGACCATCACGTTTTGACCAAGCGCGAGCTCGCCCAGTTCAGATGAAGGGCCGTCCGCTATGATCTGGCCTTTTTTCACGGTATCGCCGACCTGAACGATCGGCTTTTGAGTATAACAGCTGTTCTGGTTCGAACGCTTGAATTTAATCAATTTATAAATCTCGACCTCGGGGTCGTCCTTCTCTCCACCGCTGGAACGTATCACGATCCTTGATGCATCGACATCCTCGACCACACCGTCTTTTTTCGCGGCCACCGAGATACCCGAATCCCTCGCAATGACACGCTCAATTCCCGTACCCACCAGCGGCGCGCTGGACCTCAACAGAGGCACCGCCTGCCGCTGCATGTTCGAGCCCATCAGTGCACGGTTTGCATCGTCGTGTTCCAGAAACGGTATCAGCGAAGCGGAAACACTGACCAACTGGTCAGGGGATACATCCATAAATTTCACTTCTTCCACCGGCGCCTTTTCCGCTTCGCCGCCTATCCGAACCGCTGCATCCTGCCGTATAAAGCGTCCCTCCTCGTCCAGTGGCGCGTTAGCCTGCGCAATGGGAAAATCCTTCTCGTCCAGCGCGGAAAGGTACTGTATCTCCCTGGTTGCCACACCTTTTTGGACCTTACGGTAAGGGGTTTCTATAAACCCGTATTCGTTGACCGTGGCATAGGTGCTGAGAGATACTATAAGGCCTATGTTCGGACCCTCAGGAGTCTCGATCGGACAAATCCTTCCATAGTGGGTCGGATGTACGTCACGAACCTCGAAGCCGGCACGCTCCCGCGTCAATCCGCCCGGCCCCAGGGCGCTCAACCGCCGCTTGTGCGTCACTTCAGAAAGCGGATTGGTCTGATCCATAAACTGCGACAGCTGGCTGGTGCCGAAAAATTCCTTCACCACGGCAGAAGCAGGTTTGGCGTTGATCAAATCGTGAGGCATAAGCGCTTCAACTTCCTGAAGGCTCATACGTTCCTTTATGGCACGCTCCATTCTGACCAGCCCGATCCTGTACTGGTTCTCGAGCAGCTCGCCTACAGCCCTCACACGCCTGTTCCCCAGGTTGTCTATATCATCGACCTGGGCCTCTGCGTTCTTGAGTCTTACAAGCTCCCGCACCGTTTCGATTATATCTTCCCTTGATAGAACCCTCTGCTCCAGGTCGGCATCCTGACCAAGCCGATAATTAAGTTTTAAACGACCAACTGTAGACAAATCGTATGTATTTAAACTAAAAAATAAATTGTTAAAAAATGTATTTGCAACTTCCGGCGTCGGCGGACTGCTGGGCCTCATCTTTCGGTAGATATCAAGCAGAGCCTCATCGGGTGATGCAATCTTATCAAGAAGCATCGTATCTCTTATAGTATTCGCGCCGCTCTGAGAACTGAGCACCAGACACTCCAGTTTATCGATTCCATGATCGAGGACGGATTCTATGATTTCCCGGGTAAGCTCCTTGTTCCCTTCCAGCAGCACCTCACCGGTGTTGGGATCCACCAGGTCGTCGGCTATCACCCGTCCTTCAATGTCTTCAGGATCGAGAGGTATCCGGGTGATTCCGGCTGACTCCAGCATTTTGTGGAGCCGCTTGGTATACTTTTCACCCTTTTTACCTAAAACCTCACCGGTTTCCGGATTCACGATGTCCCGCCGTAACTTTTTACGATACAGATTCTCGAGCTTCGCTTGTATTGAGTAGCCGCTTTTATCGATGGATATAGTTTCTATGTCATAAAATTTATGGAGAATTTCCTTAACCGAATAGCCCAGTGCCTTCAGCAGGATCGTTACGGGGAATTTTCTACGCCGATCGATGCGTACATAGAGATGGTCTTTGGGATCGAACTCGAAATCGAGCCATGAACCCCTCAATGGAATGATTCTCGCCGAGTAGAGAAGCTTGCCGCTCGAATGAGTCTTTCCTTTATCGTGATCGAAAAAGACCCCGGGAGACCGGTGCAGCTGGCTGACGACAACACGCTCGGTTCCGTTTATTATAAATGTACCACGGTCCGTCATCAGTGGAATCGTGCCGAAATAGATCTCCTGCTCCTTTATGTCCCGGATACTCTTAACACCGCTGGCTGAATCTATGTCAAAAACGACGAGCCGAACCGTCAGCTTCAGCGGGACCTCGTAACTCATCCCCTTGTTCAGGCAATCCTCTTCATCATATTTGGCCTCTTCGAAAGAGTATTTCACAAACTCTAGAGAAGATGTACCGGCGAAATCGTGAATCGGGAAAACGCTCTTAAATGCTCCTTGAAGCCCGATATTTTCCCTTTGATCGGCGGAAACCTCTTTCTGCAGAAAACGCTCATAGGAGTGTCGCTGCATTTCGATCAAGTTCGGTATCTCCACGACTTTCTTGATCTTTCCGAAGCTGCGCCTTGGTCTTCTCATCATCCCAGTATGTCCAGACATGAACTCTCCTCGACTCCCACTTCACCCACAGCCTGCTGGATAAAGCACTGCTGCCGGCCGCATCCAAAAAACCATCATTCGGCCTGTTCGCGGCCGGAAAGAAATCTCCTTCCGGCCGAAAACGACCTACTTGATTTCGACTGCGGCCCCGGCCTCTTCGAGTTCCTTTTTCATATTTTCGGCATCCTCCTTGGACACGGCTTCCTTCACCGTACCGGGAGCGCCGTCCACGAGTGCCTTGGCCTCTTTGAGCCCAAGCCCTGTAAGTGCCCTAA
>DSCZ01000176.1 GCA_011048855.1 Desulfobacteraceae bacterium
ATTTCATACTCCGTGTAGACCCTGTTGTTCGTGCGCGGCTGTCTCGCGGGACGCAGCAAACCCATTTTTTCGTAATCGCGCAACGCTTTCTGAGACAAACCGACGATTCCCGACACTTCCCCGATGCTGTAGCCCTCTTTAGATCCACGCTGCCCGGCATTTTTCCTGTGCACCTCGAATTCCTCCATCCACACGATTATATTCTTAAAAAAAAGCGTCCGGATTGTTTTTCTCGTTCAATGAACCTACAAATTCGCCAACCCGCCGCCAAACCTTCGCTGGTGTTCACCGAGTGTATCCCCCGGCACCAGTGTCATCAACCATGCATGAGTTTTTAGAAGAAGCGGAATTCTCTTATTAAAACAAAAACCCGAAATCATCAATGCTGGTTTCCGCACCTCCCGCTTTTTGTAAACTTGACGGTGCCCCTGAGATTGCCTATTGTTCAATATAAGGTCGAGGCGAAGTACTTCCCATCCGGCGTTCCCGAAAGGGTCCGGAGTCTATTGCAAAAAGCGATTGGACAATGTTTCAATGACCGTAAAGCGAATACTGATCATTGCACCTGCTGCCCTGATTTTATTCCTCGTTCAATCCTATTTCTGGGTACCGACTTACCAGGAGCAGACCAGGGGGAATCCGGACCGGCTCAAGGAATTTATCAACGCTTCCATAGGCGATGCCAGCCTTCTGAACCCGATACTTTCCGCGGACAGTTCCAGCAGCCAGGTCTCCAACCAGATTTTCGAGGGCCTTATAGACTACGATGAAGAATTGAGATTCAGGGGCAGGATCGCCGAATCGTGGAAATTAACTGAAGAGGCATATTTTTATGTGAATTTGCAGTGCCCAATCCCGGGGGAAGGAATTGCGACGGCTTCCCGTGTACGCGACGTCATCCTTGAAGCCCGCAGCGATGAAAAAATCACAGGCAGGCTTCAAGCAACCCTGGCCCTCATAAAAGGTGTCGAGGTTCTCCCGGCAAAGGATTACACCGTGGAGCCGCCCGAAGCTCCTGGTTTGGATGACCGGGAAAGCACTCCGTTGACACTATACGTCAAGGCCCCGCCGCGTATCAAGCTCTCCCTCGATGCAGTGGACCAACATCTTTTCGTAAATTTGGAGGAGCTCCTGGGAAAGGAATATTTCAGCAGCTTCGACGCGGCGGCGAACCTTGCCGTTTCCGAATCCCTACCGGAAGAACGTTTACGCGCTGTTGCGGAAAAAATTCTCCCCCCAACCGAACACAACCCGGTTATCGTTTTCAAGCTCAGGCCCGGCGTTTTATTCCATGACGGCCACGAAGTCGACTCAGCAGATGTAAAGTTCACTTACGAAGCGATCATGAACCCTGCCAACCTCTCCCCCCGCACCGCCGATTACGAACCGGTCAAATCGGTTGAAATCATCGACCCACGGACGGTGCGGATCGTTTACAAACGCCTCTACTCCCCGGCAATCGGCACCTGGGCCATCGGAATCCTGCCCTCGCACCTGCTTGATGATCAAGCGCTCAAAAGGGAAGCGCTGAGGCGGGGCATGGACCCGGATAATTTTTCAATGCGCCTCAGCGAATTCAACCGTCGCCCCATCGGCTCAGGCCCTTTCAAGTTCCGCGAGTGGAAAGCGGACCGCCACATCGTGCTCGACCGCTTCGAAGACTACTGGGAGGGGGCGCCTCTCTACCAACGGTATTACTACCGCATCATACCCGATCTGCTGACCCAGGAAATGGAATTTTACGCCGGCTCGATCGACTCCTACGACGTCCAGCCGCACCAGGTGGAGCGGCTTTCCGCGGATCCCGGGTTCCAGAGCTTTTCCGGAACCGCCTTCGGATATACCTACATCGGCTACAACATGCGAAGGAAACCCTTTGATGACGTGCGGGTGCGCCTGGCTCTCGGGATGGCGATAGACAAGCTCAAGATCATCGATTACGTTTTGTACGGTCAAGGTGAGCTCATCACCGGCCCGTTTGCGAAGCAGACGGATTTTTACGACCACTCGATCGAACCTGTCCCATACGATCCGGAAGGGGCACTCGCCCTGCTCGAAAAAGCCGGGTGGCGCCGGGGGCGGGATGGATGGCTCGAAAAGGACGGAAACAGGCTCCAGTTTACGCTGATAACCAACAGTGGAAATGACCTTAGAAAGGCGGTGCTCGCGATCGCCCAGGATTCCTGGCGTCGCATCGGGGTCGATGTCCGCACCGACCTTCTTGAATGGTCCGTTTTCCTTCAGGAACGCATCAACAAAACCGATTTCGACGCCTGCGTGCTCGGCTGGAGCCTGGGTATAGACCCGGATCTCTACCAGATCTGGCATTCAAGCCAGACAAACCCGCATCAACTTAATTTCGTGGGATTCAAAAACGCCGAGGCGGACGATCTGATAATAAAGATCCGCCAGGAATACGACCACCAAAAGCAAGTGGAATACTGCCATAAACTTCACCGGATAATCGCCCGAGAGCAGCCCTATACCTTTTTGTACGTCGGTAAATGGACCGCAGTGCTGGACAAACGAATCGTTATCGTTGAAAAGGATGAAGGGGGGGACCCGGTTTACAAAAAAATAACACCCACAAAAACCGGCAACTATGCTTTTCACTTCAACAAGTGGATTAAACTCCCTGAAGCGCCTGAATTCTCTGCGGATTGAGGGGTAGGAGTTTTATGGAGAAGTCATGTTCTCATTCATAGCCCGAAACGCTGTACAGAAAACGGTAACCCTTTTTTTCGTTTCGGTGGTGTCCTTCCTGATCATCCATCTGGCACCCGGAAGCCCGAGCCAGGTGGATCCCATGAACCCGAAGTTCACACCCGAGATGGTCGAGCGATTCAGGGCCGAGTTCAACCTGGACAGGCCTCTCTACGTTCAATACCTGCTTTTTTACAAAGATCTGTTCACCGGAACCACGGTATCATGGAAGGACAATGTGCCGGTTCTTAAAAAAATCTGGGAGCGCTTCCTGAACAGCCTTCCCCTGTTCATCGTAGGAACGATTCTCACATGGACCCTGTCGTTCCCGGTGGGCATCCGCTCGGCGCTCGCCCGCGGAGGACTGTATGACAGGACCGCCACTTTTCTGGCCTATTTCCTTATCTCGATCCCCGGCTTTTTCTTCGCCTATATCCTGATTATTGTCGTGGTCACCCGGCTTCATGTACCGGTGATCGGGATGGAAACCTTCGGTATTGGGAACGCTTCGTGGCTCACGATGATCATGGATCGGATATGGCACCTGCTGCTTCCTTCTGTCCTGGGCGCCACGGGCGGCATTGCGGTCCTTTCCCGCTACGTGAGAAGCCAGATGCTCGAAGTCGAGGGGCAGGATTATGTGCGCACAGCCAAAGCCAAGGGGCTCCCGGCGGATCAGGTCCACTACAAACACGCTCTCAGAAACGCCCTTCTGCCGTTTGTTACGATGTTCGGGCTGATTCTGCCGGGGTTGATCGGCGGCTCGGTGATCATCGAATCGATATTTTCCTGGCCCGGGATTGGAAGAATGGCCTACGAGGCGATCCTTGCCAGGGATTACCCGGTGATCCTCACGGTAAATTTCATATCCGCCGTGCTGGTGCTTGCAGGCACTTTTCTTTCGGACGTGCTCTACATGGTAGTGGATCCCAGGATCAGGCTATGAAAGCCGAATTCCGACAAACTGGATGTATGGAAAAAGTTACCCATGGATAAAGAACCGAACCGGAGCATGGAAATCTCGATAAACGAACCGGACACCCCGCATACACCACGTATGCGCGTCTTCACCGATGCATTCTCCCAGAACCGGCTCGCCGCGGCCGGGATGGTTATTTTCATATTGTTTTTCATAACAGCCGTGGCCGGGGTTTTTCTCACCTCAGGGGCCGCCCCGGTGTTCGATCCGGCCACCGTCCGGCTCCAGGAAAAACTGCGCCCCCCCCTATCCCCGCCCGCAGTCGAGCTTCTTCGACCGGATGAAATGCCTCCCTTCGGGATGTATATCTTCGGCACCGATGATCTCGGAAGGGATGTTTTTTCGCGGATGCTCCAGGGGGCATGGGTAAGCCTTACCGTGGGCTTCGTGGCGGTCGGCATATCGGTGTTCGTGGGCATCTTTCTTGGAGGGATCGCCGGCTACTTCGGCCAAATCGGCATATCCCCGGGTCATATCCTGGCTGTCCTCCTTCTCGCGGCGGCAGCCGTTTTCGCAGCCTCCGGCTTCCTGCCTGCAGGCCTCATCCTGGCTGCGGCCGCCATACTCTTCCTGTGGGTTTTCGTCCGAAGCCGCGCAGAAGGGGCGGTTTCCAAAAAGGCCGTGAATATCCTGGGCAGAGGAATGGTCACGGTAGACACGCTGATCATGCGCCTGGTGGACATCATGCTTTGTTTCCCGAGCTTTTTCCTCATACTCACGGTCGTGGCGCTGCTCCCCGCAAGCATTTACAACATCATGATCGTAATCGGGCTCACCAGCTGGATGGGCGCGGCGCGGTTTGTACGGGCAGAATTCCTTTCCCTCAGGGAGCAGGATTTTGTAACCGCGGCGAAAGCGCTGGGAGTAAACGACATGCGAATCATTTTCCGGCATATCATGCCCAACGCCATAGCCCCTGTGCTGGTTTCCGCCACGATAGGAATCGCAACTGCGATTCTTACCGAAGCCGGGCTCAGCTTTCTCGGTTTCGGCGTTCCGCCGCCGCATGCCACCTGGGGAAACATACTTTCAGACGGCAAGCGGTTCATTTTTGACGCCCCCTGGCTGACATTCATACCGGGCACCGCGATATTGATCGTGGTCCTCTGCTTCAACCTGTTCGGCGAAGGGCTGCGCGACGCATTCAACCCGAAGCTGAAGGAAAGATAACTTATGCGTTCGCAACACACACTGCTGGCGATAGAAGATCTCCACGTTTACTTCCGTACCCGCCGGACGCTTGCCAGGGCCGTCGAGGGAGTGGATATAACCGTGAACCGGGGGGAGGCGGTTTGCATCGTCGGGGAAAGCGGGTGCGGAAAAACCGTAACCGCGCTTGCGGTCATGGGCCTTATCCCCAGCCCCCCCGGAGAAATCAACCGGGGAAGAATTATTTTCGACGGGAAAGACCTGACCGAGCTCACCGACCGGCAGATGGAAAAAATCCGGGGTCGGCGGATAGCAATGGTTTTCCAGGAGCCTTTAACCTCACTGAATCCAGTTTTTACGATAGGAAGCCAGATTGAAGAGGCGATCGCCGTCCATGAAGAAATCGATCCCGAAGAACTGAAGCGCAGGACTGTGAAACTGCTCTCGGAAATCGGACTTCCTTCTCCCGAAGCACGCTACGGAGACTATCCCCACCAGCTTAGCGGCGGACAACGTCAGAGAGTCATGATCGCGATGGCGCTCGCCTGTGATCCGGATCTGATAATCGCCGATGAGCCTACAACCGCTCTCGACGTCACGGTCCAGGCCCAGATTCTGAACCTGATGGACAGAATACAGCGCAGCCGCGAAAAAGCCCTTCTTTACATCACCCACGACCTCGGGGTCGTCGCCAATATCGCTGACCGTGTCTACGTGATGTATGCCGGAACCGTGGTGGAACAGGGCAATACCGTTCAGATATTTTCAGAACCGGCGCACCCATACACCAGGGGTCTTCTGGCCTCACTCGCGGTGCGGGCCAAAAGGGGAAAGCGCCTGCACTCAATCCCCGGAACCGTGCCCGACCCGGCGCGAAGGCCGCCCGGCTGCCCGTTTCACTCCAGGTGCTCTTCGGCGGTTGATTCCTGCAGGGAAACCTTCCCCCGAATGTACGACCTCGGGGACGGGCATCTCACCCGGTGTGCCATACTTTTTGGAGAGTCGTCAGGGCGCCGGAAGCCGGAAATCTCAGCCAGGGAGGCTCCCTGATGAATGAAAGAGCACCCGGAGATTCCGGACTACCCGATAAACCTGCAGCAGACGCAAGCATTACGCCGACCCTCTCGGTGGAGGGTGTGAGAAGGTATTTCCCGGTTCAAAGGGGGTTTTTCCGGCGCACGGTTGGGTGGATAAAAGCTGTGGACGGCGTATCCCTTTGGATTCCGGCGGGAAAAACCCTGGCACTGGTCGGTGAGAGCGGCTGCGGCAAGACCACGGTCGCGAAGCTGGTTCTCCGGCTGCTCGATGCGGACGAGGGAAAAATAGTATTCCAGGGCGTCGACATAGGAGCCATCCATCGAAAACAGCTGCAGTCCCTGCGCCGGCGTATGCAGATCGTCTTTCAGGATCCCTACGGATCGCTGAACCCGAGGATGACCGCGGGCCAGTCGATCGCAGAAGGGTTGCTGGGCCTTGAAATGGACAAAAAAAAACGCGCCTCGCGGGTGGAGGAGCTCCTCTCCCTCGTGGGGCTCGGCCCGGAAAGCGCCGGCCGCTATCCCCATGAATTCAGCGGCGGACAGCGGCAGCGCATCGGCATCGCGAGGGCCCTTTCGGTCAACCCCTCTTTGATCGTATGCGACGAGCCTGTCTCGGCGCTCGATGTGTCCATCCAGGCCCAGATCATCAACCTGCTTGAAGACCTGCAGGACCGTCTCGGGCTCAGCTACCTGTTTATATCGCATGACCTGAACCTGGTGGGCTACCTGAGCGACATGGTGGCGGTGATGTATCTCGGGCAGATAATGGAAACCGCCCCTTCGGAAACGCTTTTTGACAATCCCGTACATCCATACACGAAAGCGCTTCTTTCGGCCGTGCCGGTGCCGGAGCCGGGCCGGGGATTCGACTCCGAAATACTTTCCGGAGATGTCCCGAGTCCATTAGACCCTCCACCGGGCTGTAAATTCCAGGGCCGCTGTCCACTCGTGGAAAACAGATGCAGGCAGGAGGAAATCCCCTTCTTCGAGACGGGCCCGGACCACCTGGTGCGTTGCTGGAAAACCACCGGCAACTGAAATTCTTCACTTTTTTTCTTGACTAGACTCCGAGCTTCCGTGATATATTTCGACCCTCTGCTGGGGGATCGTTCAATGGTAGGACGACGGGTTCTGGCCCCGTTAATCGAGGTTCGAATCCTCGTCCCCCAGCCAGTTTTTTTGCCCTTCTTTAGACAGATTCTAATTCTAACCGCCCAAGCCTGCATAATTACAATGTGAACAATCAAATAGTAAGGTCCATGGGAAGCGGCAGTCCAAGAAGTTTGCTTGACTTTCAGAGCACAACATCGTATATACAAATAGTGTGTACAATCATAAAGGAAGAGACATGGAAACGGCCAAAGTATTTCAAAATGGCAATTCACAAGCGGTCAGGCTGCCCAAGAGCTTTCGATTTCCCTGCAGTGAAGTGAAAATATACAAAGAGGGGAACAAGGTCATCCTGGAGCCGTTGAAACTTACATGGGATGCTTTGTTTGAATCTCTTGCCGAGTTCCCCGATGACTTTTTCGACGAGGGCCGGCAACAGCCTGCCATGCAGGAACGAGAACCCCTGTGATACACTACCTTCTCGACACCAACATCTGCATATACCTCATTAAAAAGCGGCCACCGGAAGCCTTTCATCATTTCAGACTGCATTCCCCGGAGGAAGTGGCTATCTCCATCATCACGGTCTTCGAGCTGGAGTATGGGGCGCAAAAAAGCCGATACCTGCAACAGACCCGGAACGCCATGAACAAATTCCTTTCACCGCTACAGGTAATGAATCTGGATCGCTCATCAGTCCTGGAATCCGCCGCTATCCGGGCCACACTCGAGAAGCGAGGGATGCCCATCGGCCCTTACGATTTGCTCATAGCGGGCCTCGCCAAATCACGAGAAATCATACTTGTGACCAATAATACATCGGAATTTGAGAGGATTGAGGGTCTGAAACTGGAAAACTGGGTTGAGCAGGCATGAGACGCATGAGGCATTGTGAAAGGATGAAAATCGCTTGACCATTGCGTTGTTTTTCTGTACGGTTCTGCTTACCAATTTAAATTGGTCCCATCGTCTAGCGGTCTAGGATATCGCCCTCTCACGGC
>DSCZ01000275.1 GCA_011048855.1 Desulfobacteraceae bacterium
CTGTAAATATTGAGCTTTTTATGAATGATTTCAGGCAGCTTTTCCTGCTCGAAAATCAGCGGTAGTTCATAAATATCATCTACATCGAGACCCGTTATCACTGCATCGGGATGAACATCGCAAAAGCTCGAAATTTTGGCTTTGATTTTGCGCGTAAGAAATTGAGAACAACGACCGATGATGATGTCCGGAAAAATTCCGCGTTGCTTCAGCAGGTTGACGCTTTGCTGCGTGGGTTTGGATTTTTGTTCGTTTACGCCGTGGGGTATCGGGACATACGTGAGATGAATGTAGATAATATTCTCCCTGCCCACATCCTCCTTGATCTGCCGCATCGCTTCCAGGAAAAGCTCATTTTCGATATCCCCCACGGTCCCGCCGATTTCAATAATGACCAGATCCGGTTTTTCGCGGGAGGCAATTTGAAATATGTGGTTTTTGATAATATCGGTGACATGCGGAATGTACTGAACAGTCTTTCCGAGATAGTCCCCCCGCCGTTCCTTCTGCCTGACCATATCAAACACTTTGCCCATGGTCAGATTCCATGAACTCGAACACCGGACTCCGAGAAACCGCTCATAATGCCCGAAGTCCATGTCCACTTCCCCCCCGTCGTCGAGCACGAAGACTTCGCCGTGTTCGAACGGATTCATCGTGCCGGGATCAACGTTCAGGTAGCCGTCGCATTTGATCGGAATGATTTTCATTCGTGACGAGAGCAGGTGGCCGATGGAAGCGGCCGCAATGCCTTTTCCAAGGCCGGAGAGCACCCCGCCGGTGATGATGATGTATTTCGTCGTCATGATATCCGGAACCCGTTTGAGGTTTCTGTCCGGCCTGAAACGTAGCGGGATTCAAATGATTAGTCAAGGCAGAAGAACCGGCGACGACAAATCATCTTGACCCGCCGCCCGATAACCCCCATATTGGTTTTTTAAAAATCAAAAACCTCCGGTTAAAAGGAAGCGTCAGGATAAAAAATGACCCCGGTAATTGTAATAACCGGCAGACCCAACGTCGGGAAATCAACCCTGTTCAACCGTCTTTCACGATCGCGGACAGCGCTGGTCGACGACCGGCCGGGCATAACCAGGGACAGGCTCTACAAAACGATCGATTATCAAGGGACCAAAATCACCATTGTCGATACCGGAGGCTTTGACGATACCGGCCGTGATCCTCTGCTCGACAAAATGAACGAACAAATCGAGGCGGCCATTGGTGATGCCGAAAGGTTGCTGTTTCTGGTCGACGCACGCCAGGGACTGATGCCGGGAGACACAGAAATTGCTGCGATCCTTAGGAAAACCGGCAAAAAAGTTTTTCTGGCCGCGAATAAAATAGACAGCCCGGAACACGAACACCTGGCCTCCGAGTTCCATGCCCTGGGGCTGGGTGAAGTCTATCCTCTTTCTTCGGCCCATGGCTATGGGCTGCGGGACCTTATGGACCAAGTGGTTGAAGGGCTCGAGGAAAACCGGGAGACAGAAGAGGACCGGCATGCCATCCGCGTTGCCGTCGTCGGCCGGCCCAACGCCGGGAAATCATCATTGATAAACCGAATGCTGGGGACGGAGAGGCTCGTTGTCAGTGACATTCCAGGCACGACAAGGGACGCCGTCGACACACCGTTCTCCTACGGGGGTAGAGATTACATCCTGGTGGACACGGCGGGGATCCGTCGGAAGGCCAGGGTCCGTGAAAAAATCGACAGGTTCTCGATGATCAAGGCTGTCAAAAGCCTCGACCGGTGCCATGTCGCCGTCGTGTTGATAGACGCGGTTGAGGGAATCACCGAGCAGGACGCGCGCATATGCGGCTATGCCTTCGACCGAGGCAGGGGGCTCGTGACGGCGGTGAACAAGTGGGACCTCGTCAAACGGGACGAATGGGCGAAAAAGTTACTGGATTCGGGCATAGAAACCCAGCTCAAGTTTATGCCCTTCGCTCCCAGGATAAATGTATCCGCACTTACGGGAGAAAAGGTCACCCGCCTTTTCCAGGCGGTGAACCTGGTCTACGATCAGATGTGCGCCAGGGTGGGAACCGGAATTCTCAACCGGATAATCCAGCATGCAACAGCCAGGCACGCGCCCCCGAGAACCGGCGGAGGGACTCTGAAATTCTACTATGCGACCCAGACCGAGACTATTCCTCCAACCTTTACTCTTTTCGTCAACAACCCGAAGCTTATTCATTTTTCATATGAACGATTCATAACCAACCAGCTGCGAGAGGAATGCGGGCTTCAAAATTCACCGATACGGCTGATTTTCAAAAAACGTTGAGAAAATTGGTGAAACCCGCCTGAGAACAAGACCCAAAGCCTCTTTTTATCTGGAAATATCCCGGCTCAAGACGCTCTGTTTGATTACAGCCTTGTCATAGGCGCCGATGATGTCTCTTCTGGTCAGTACGCCTGCGAGCCGGCATCGATCGGCCGGATCCACCACCGGGATAATAGAAAAGTCCCGCCGGGTAAACGACTCCATCGCGTGGTGAAGGTTGTCTTCGGTCGTCACGCTCATCACCGGCGAACTGGCGATGTCACCCGCGACGACCAGGTCTTTCAGGTCCGGATTGAAAAGAACCTCGGAATAGTCCTGGTAGGAAAGGATCCCGGAAAGGCAGCCTCGTTCGTCAAGGACTGGAAAGCTGTTGAATTTGCTCTTCGTTATAGTATTTGTCAAACTCTCAACGTTCATCTCCCTGGTTACGGTTTCAACCTCGGGGTTCATCACGTCTCTCACCTTGATGCCCTTGAGAATATTGACTTCACGCCCGGCCCGTATATCGATGCCCCGCCTGGCGAGCTTCATCGAATAGATCGACTCTCTGAAAAGCCTTCCGGCAAGAAGGCAGCTCACAATGCAGGTTATCATCAACGGCAGAATTATTTTGTAGTCGCCGGTCATTTCGAAGAGAATGAGAATGGCTGTCAACGGCCCGTGAGTAGTCGCACTGACCACAGCCGCCATTCCCACGATCGCATAGGCACCCGGGGAGGCGGTGCAGGCCGGCAGAAGAGGGTGAACCAGGCTCCCGAAGGCTCCGCCTGCCATGGCCCCGATAAAAAGGCTGGACGCAAATATTCCGCCTGAAAGACCGGATCCGATAGTAAGCGATGTGGCGAGAATTTTCACCAAAACCAGCGCCAACATAATAAACCAGCCCAGGTGCTGCATCAGGGCCATGTCGATGCCCCCGTAGCCCACACCAAGGACATGGGGGAAAACCAAGGCGGTGCACCCCATGATTATGCCGCCCACAAACGCCTTCAAATATTCGGGGATTGGAAATGCATTGAACATATCCTCGGTCTTGTAAAGCACCCGCGTGAATGTAACGCCCACCCCTGCGCATAACGCTCCGAGCAAAAGGTACAAAGGAAATTCCCAGGCGCTCACCAGGGAATAAGGTGGGACGAAAAAAGCCGGAAAGTCACCAAGGAAAGCCCTTGAAATGGCCGTGGCGGTCACCGAAGAAATAACGATCGGGCTGAAGGTGGCCAGTCCGAAGTCCCCGAGAATGACTTCCAGGGCAAACATCACCCCGGCGATGGGCGCATTGAAGGTCGCGGCGATTCCGGCGGCCGCGCCGCATCCGACCAGCGTGCGCAGCCTGCCCGGGGAAACATTAAGAAGCTGACCGATCGCCGAGCCGATTGCCGAGCCGATCTGTACGATAGGGCCTTCCCTGCCCACCGATCCGCCGACGCCTATCGATATCGCGGAGGCCAGCGTCTTTATGGCCACCACGCGCTTGCGTATCACCCCGCCCCTCAAAGCAACGGATTCCATAACTTCGGGCACGCCGTGGCCCTTCGCCTCCCTGGCGAAAAAATATATCATCGGCCCCACAACAAGCCCGCCCACCGCCGGCACCCATATGTAGCGATACCAGGGAAGCTCCAGAAGAATCCACAAAAGCTCATCCGTTGAACCGAAAGCCAGGTGTTGAAAAAACCCGATTAGATATCTGAAGCCGACCGCCCCCAGGCCCGCCGCGATCCCGACGATCAGGGCGAAGAAAGCCATCGTGGTCTGTTCGCTGGCACCCAGGGGCTTGAGGCCGTTCAAAAAACCTGACCCTTTTTGAGTCATTGTGATCCTTTCAATATATCGACTCTCTCCCTTTCTCAGACGAAGGGCGTTCATCGAACAGGCCGGTCCAAAACCCGCTGAGCCGGTCGCAAAACAAGTTACGCTTTACCATATCCGCACAAGCTTTTCAAATCCATTGACCACCTCTTTCCCGCAAGCCTTGACATCAAACAATTCGCTATTATATTAGCGACATAGACGATAATACCAACGGTGAATGCGGGGGATACCCGGAGCAGCCGAACAAGGAAGGAGGTGAGTTTCTATGTTCAGCTTGACACCATGGCGTGAAAGAAGGGAAGTGGATACTCTGAGACGTGAAATGGACAGGCTGTTCGACAGGTTTTTCGATCTCAAACCTATGCCTTTCCGGGGCGAGGAAGCTCATTTCATCCCAACGGTGGATGTGTCCGAAACCGAAAAAGATGTGCTGGTGAAAGCCGAGCTGCCTGGAATGGAAGCCAAGGATATCGATGTATCCGCACAGGGGCGGATGCTCTCGATCCGCGGGGAAAGAAAACACGAAACCGAAGAGAAAGGGGAAAACTACCACCGCGTCGAAAGAGCTTACGGGAGCTTCTCACGCAGTGTCGAACTTCCTGCCGAAGTGGATGAGTCAAAAGTGGAGGCTACCTACAAACGAGGTGTATTGGAACTTCGAATGCCGAAGATTGTAAAGGAGCCGGTTAAAAAAATAGCGATAAAGGGAGAATAAAACCTGTTCAACAGTGTTTCCGCCGCCCGCCGGACCCGACATCGGCGGGCGGTTCTTTGTGGACCCGCTTCCCAGCCGTTTTCTTGACACCGCACAACCCCGACCCTATACTTAGTTTCCGTCCGGTGTTTCCGGATGAAAATTTTATCGACCGTCGAGACAAGCTTTCTCTTCCGGTTTCAAGAGACTGACCTTATTATAAAATGCAGAGCCGCCATGCTCAGATCCATCCTTGGAAAAGATATCGCACCCTATGTCAAACGCCACCACAGGCTGCTGATAGCCGCCCTGGCACTCACGGCCACGGCCTCCATCTTTGTCGTAATCCCCGCCTATCTCCTTAAACCTTTCGTGGACGAAGGCATGAAGATAGGAACTGAACCGGTCTCATGGAAAATTCCATGGATTGTATTCGAGCCGGGTACCTGGACATCATGGCGGATCACAGAAAAAGCCCTGGTCGAAAACGTGTCCCCCAACAGGCTCCTGATCATCCTCACAAGCATAGCGTTCATATCGGTCCTGTTCAAGTCCTTCGCAATCTACCTGAGCGGCCTCGCGGCCACCGCACTTTCCAACCGGGTGGTGATGTCCCTCAGGGTCGACCTTTACAACAAGTTCGTAACCCTGCCTCTCGGTTTCTACTACAAGAGGAAGACAGGGGAGCTGATAGCCCGTGCCACCGCGGACCTGACGATGCTTCAGAACCTCATAGCAAACGTTCTGATAGGCCTGGTGGAGCATCCGCTGACTGCGCTGGTTTTCCTTTGCTACCTTTTCGTGATGAATTACAAGCTGACAGTGCTGGTGTTCGTGATCGTCCCGTTGATCGTAGGGCTCATCCGGTTGTTTGGCAGGAAGGTTCAAAAACACGCAACCCGCGTGCAGGATGCAACCGCGGAGGTCACCTCGGCATACCAGGAAACCCTCATGTGCCTTAAGGTCATATACGGGTTTTTCACGTCCCAGCGAGAGACCGAGCGTTTTCGCGTTCTCGCGCGGGATCTTTATCGAAAAATAATGAAATGGAGCAGGTGGAGCCTCGGTCTGGGCCCGATGATGGACTCTGCGGTGTTCCTGGTGCTTCCGGCGGTGCTGATAGCCGGCAAGGTCATGTTCGACCACACACTGGGGGAGCTGATGAGCATGGTCTACGCCTTCAGCAGAGTCTACAGCCCGATCAAAAAACTGGCGCTCGTGAACAATAATCTCCGGACGCTCCAGGGAGCCACCGCCAGAGTGTTCGAAATCATGAGAACCGAACCTGCGCTCGCCGAAAAGCCCGGGGCTTCGGTCCTCGGCCGCCACGGGGAATCCATTGAGTTTCGCGGCGTATGCTTCCGTTACAATCCCGAAACTCCCGTGTTGTCCAATATTTCCTTTAACGTAAGGGCTGGGGAGATGGTGGCTTTCGTCGGGTCCACCGGATCGGGCAAAAGCACCCTGCTCGACCTGATACCCCGTTTCCACGACGTGACCGACGGCGCCATCCTGATAGACGGCATGGATGTACGTGATGTAACGCTGGAATCCCTCCGCAGGCAGATCGGCATCGTCAACCAGGATGTGCTCCTGTTCCACGATACGATATTCAGTAATATTTCCTACGGCATGCCGGATGCGGACCGGGAAGAGATCATCTCCGCCGCGAGGGCCGCCCACGCCCACGAATTCATCATGGAACAAACCGTGGGCTACGACACGCTTGTCGGCGACAGGGGAGGGTCGCTGTCGGGCGGCCAGAAACAGCGCATAGCCATAGCCAGGGCGCTCATAACCAACCCATCCATATTAATCCTGGACGAAGCGGCATCAGCCCTGGACACCGAAAGCGAGGCGCTGGTTCAAAAAGCCATAGACCGGCTTCATGGTCAAATGACGATCCTGGTGGTGGCTCACCGTTTAAGCACCATCAGGAAGGCCGACCGCATTTTCGTACTCGAACACGGAGAAATCGTGGAATCCGGCACAAGGGAGGAACTGCTTTCCAGAAACAGCCGCTTCAAACGTCTCTATGAAATGCAGTTCGCAGACTGAAGGGAACGGCCACGCCATGGAAATGAAACAACCCCCCCCTGAGCTTCTGGACATCTCCTTTGTCATCGTCAACTGGAACACAAAAGGTCTGCTCATGGACTGCCTTCGCTCAGTGTTCGACACGGTAAAAGGCCTGGATTTCGAAGTCTGGGTCGTGGACAACGCCTCCGAAGACGGAAGCGCGGAGGCCGTAGCAGAGCTTTACCCGCAGGTGAACCTCATTAAAAATCAAACCAACAGGGGATTCGCAGCGGCGAACAACCAGGCCTTCAAATTCATGAAAGGGCGTTATGGGCTGCTTTTGAATTCTGACGCCGCGCTCACACCGGGAGCGGTCAACCAGCTTTACCGTTTCATGGAAAAGACCCCCGGCGCCGGGATGGCGTGCGGTCAACTGCTCAATCCGGACGGAACGCTCCAGAACTCCTTCGCCCCGTTTCCCTGTTTCTGGACAGTGCTGTTCAACGAAAGCCTGCTGAGGCTGATCCTCCCGCACCGCTTTCCGCCCAAAACCGCCGGGGGGGACCGCCCCCTTCCCGTGGATTCATGCATAGGCGCGTGCATGATTGTCCGTAGAACCGCTATGGAGCGGGTAGGATTTTTCGACGAAGGCTTTTTCTTCTTCCTGGAGGAGACGGACTGGGCCTACAGGATGCGCAAAGAAGGTTGGGAAATCTATTTCGTTCCATCTGCCCGCATCTTTCACCACCAGGGGGCGAGCATCGGGATCAATGCCCGCGGGAGGATGATGTTTTACAGATCACGCTATCTGTACCTCAGGAAATGGCATCCCCGCCTGGCCGCCGCGGCCCCGTTTCTAATATCGGTGCGCCTGGCCGTAAATGCAATTTTGAATCTGGCCGCTGTGCTGCTGACCCTCGGACTAAACAAATCCTTCAGGCGCAGGCTTTTTGTCTACCTGGAACTCGTCCGCTGGCACCTGGCCGGGTGCCCTCAACCTCCATCGCCGGGCGGAAAATCATGATCAGGGGGAAGCCTTTACCTGTCCCCGCTCCGGACCGGATATTACTGATACAACTGGGGGATATCGGGGATGTCGTGCTGACCACGCCTGCTCTAAAGGTGCTCCACCGGAGATTTCCCGGTTGTGAAATCTCCGTGGC
>DSCZ01000162.1 GCA_011048855.1 Desulfobacteraceae bacterium
GAAGATGATGCGGCTGTGGTGGACAACGCAATGGGCGGGGCGATTTCAGAACTGATTCAATCAGGGGAAATAACCGGAAAATTAAACGAGACAACCATCCTTCACACCCTGGGAAAGCTCCCGGCGGGAAGAATCGTGATCGTAGGCCTCGGAAAGAAGAAGGCGTTCAACGCCGATAAACTTCGCGGAGCAATCGCTGAAACGTGCCGCCACTTGAGGGACAGGGCCGTAAAAAGTATTGTCTGTTCAACCGGAGGGCACGGAATCGCCGGAATAAACACCCTGAATGCCGCCCAGGCGATCACGGAAGGAGCCCTGCTCGGCCTTTACACTTTCCGCCGCTATATCACCGCCGATGAAAAACGCCATGGATCCATCGACAGCCTGATAATCACCGGTGCTCCCACCCAAGCTTCTGAGCGGGAACAGGGCGCTTCAATCGGTTCCGTAAACGCCGAAGCATCCAACTGGGCCCGCGATCTTGTCAACGAGCCCGGCAACCGGATGACTCCCGCCCGGATGGCTGAAGCGGCTGCGGAACTTTCCGCGAACTGCGGCCTGGAAATTCAGGTGTTGGAAAAGAAAGACATGGCTTCCCTGGCAATGGGGGCATTGTTGGGGGTGGCCCAGGGAAGCCTGCAACCGCCCAAATTTATTATTATAAAATACTTCGGCAGGGATTCGAACAAAATCGATGTGGCCCTGGTCGGGAAAGGCATAACGTTTGATTCCGGTGGAATTTCGATAAAGCCTTCGGAGAAAATGAGTGACATGAAGGGAGATATGGCCGGGGGCGCTGCGGTGATGGCCGCGATCGGCGCGGTTTCAAAGCTTGAAATTGAAATAAATGTTGCGGCCCTGGTTCCCGCAACTGAAAATATGCCGGGCGGCGGAGCTCTGAAACCCGGAGACATCCTTACCGCCATGAACGGAAAAACCATTGAAGTTCTGAATACCGACGCAGAGGGCCGCTTGATACTCGCTGACACGCTGAGCTATGCCGCCGGCATGCAGCCCGGTGTGATCGTCGACGTCGCCACCCTTACCGGTGCCTGCCATGTGGCTCTGGGAGGTGTCTGCAGTGGGGCTTTCAGCAACGACCGCAGGCTTGCCGCCATGATATCGGCTGCAGGGGAAGAAACCGGAGAGCATATGTGGCGGATGCCCATGTTCGACGAATACAAGGAACTTCTCAAAAGCGAAAACGCGGATATAAAAAATATAGGGAACCGTTGGGGTGGCGCGATAACCGCAGCGAAATTCCTGGAATTTTTTATCGGTAAAACCCGCTGGATTCATCTGGATATTGCCGGGACCTCCGACACGGAAAAAGAAAAAGGGTATCTGGTCAAAGGTGCTACCGGCATCCCGGTTCGTACGCTGATAAGCTTTGTGAAGGCGATGTCCCGATAATTTCGATACAAAAATAAGAATTTATCTGAAAAAGCATATCTAATCAAATTTTTGATTGATTTTTTCGAAATAAAATGTCATAGAGAGAACAGTAGTGATGGGCTTTGCGTGAATCGGCTTTAATGCTATCAAACTCGTGTCCATCCGGAAATGCCGGATGGCACTAGTGAAGTTTCCAGATCGGAAATGAGGGATTTTGCCCAAGATCAAGGAACACAAGGGCTTGCGCGGAGACGTACTGGAGTACGTCGCACAAGAAAGCCCGCAGTTTGACGTAGAGATTGGGCAAAAGGACCATTTCCGGATGGAAACAAACTCAGTTGATCATCTTTGTGGTGTTGCAGAAAGGAGCGTGTCAATGATGCTTGAGTCTAAAGGTTTTCAAACCGAGGAACTGCAGCAGGCGCTGACATCCAGGGATGCCGCTCTCTACAGGCAGATAGAAAGGGCTCTTGGCGCAAGCCTGATCAAGGCTTCGGAGAACCTCGACTGGCTGTACGCCAATATGCACCCTTACTTTTTTATTACGATGAAAGAAGATCTTGAGGCCATCGTCAATCTTTCGGTATCCCTTCGAAGCATAGAAAGCCAGCTCAAAGTAACCCTCATTGACCAGGAAGACAGGCTGATCGTGGCGCGTCGGAACGTTCCCGGATCGGTTTACGCCACGCTCAAAACACTTCAGGAACGGGAAATTTCCTACGCCGAGATGGGTCACTCCTACGGGCCCCTGCCGGGTTCGGACAGGGAACTGGAGTTCCAGAAGTTCGAATTCCAGCGTAAAGGTCACCAGGAAGTGGCGCAGGCAAAAAACACAAGGATTCCCAGGGAAATAAAGAACGCGATTTCCGGCCGGATGAAGGAATATTACCCGGATTTCGACTTCAAGGATCTGGACCGGGACCTGACGCTTTTATGGATCAACAACCCGGATTATGTCAGGATATCTCCTCCCGAAAGAGTTGCAAGGATCCTGTGGCTTTATCAGCAGGCCAAACGCCATGACGGCCTCTACCTGGACGTGGAGCAGGCCACTCAGGATCCGGTCTACAAGGAATCCCGCCTGATGTTTTCTGCCGGCAACCCTCCCCAGAAAGGGTTCATGACCCAGATAAGCGAGATTTTCCAAAGACTCGACATCGGCGTGCGGCGGTCTTACTCGCTTCTTATCAGCACCGGAGTCCACCCCTATTTCCTCGGCACGTTCTACGTGGTGGCCCGCGGTGGGAAGCTCATCGAAAAGGGCTCTGAACTTTTCACGACGCTCCAGGCCGAACTCTACAACACCCAGGTGCTTTCGACATCTGCGAACACCTACCGTAGTTTCGTCGCGAACAGGGTGATGACGGGCGAAGAGGCATCGCTTACAAATGCCTTGATTGCGTTCTGCCATACGACCCTGGCCCAGGCGAGGCCCGATCGTTTCGATCTCGGCACCGTTGAAAGTGCATTCCAGTCCGACGCCGAAATCACCCTTAAAATCATTGAACTTTTCAACGCCAGGTTCAAACCCGACCTCGCCGACAGGGAAAGCAATTACCAAAAGACGCTGAATGAAGCAACCAGGGAGCTGGAGGATTACAATACCGGGCAAAGATACCTTGATGAGATCCGGAAAGAAATATTCAAAACTGCGTTGAATTTCGTTCAGCGGACACTCAAAACGAATTTCTTCGCTCCCGAAAAGCAGGCCCTGGTATTCCGCCTGGACCCTGATTATCTCTTGGATCTGGGCCCGGAATACACCGAAGAGCTCCCGGAAGGAAAACCTTTCAGGATCACGTTCTTCTTCGGCCGCTACGCCGTGGGGTATCATATAGGGTTTTCGGATATCGCAAGAGGTGGTTGGAGGACGGTGATCTGCAGAACCGACGATGAAATGATCACCAACAGCAATACCCTTTTCAAGGAAGTGTTCGTTCTGGCCCATACCCAGCATCTGAAGAACAAGGATATCTACGAAGGCGGATCCAAGCTGGTGATCCTGCTGGACGCCAGGGGGGAGGAATCTCCGGATGACACCACACAGAGGCTTTACAAGGTCCAGTACGGTGTACTGAATGCATTCCTGGATATTTTCGTCACCGAAGACGGGAAGCCTAAAAACCCCCGGGTCCTGGACTACTACGGTGATGATGAGCCGATAGAGCTCGGGCCGGACGAGAACCTGCACAACATCATGATCGAATTTATCGCCAGTCAGGCCGTCAAGCGCGGCTACATGATGGGGATTGGGATTATTTCCAGCAAACGCATCGGCATAAATCACAAGGAATACGGCGTCACATCCAGGGGAGTGGTGAAAGCCGCTGAAATCGCGATGAAGCAGATCGAAATCGACATAAACCAGGATCCCTTCACCGTGCGTTTCACCGGCGGACCGAACGGCGATGTTGCCGGAAATTCCATGAAGCTTCTTCTTGAAAGGTGCCCACAGGTTAAAATCCTAAGCATCATCGACGGACCGGCCTGCCTCCACGACCCGGAAGGCGCCGACCTGGAGGAAATGTCGAACCTGGTTCTGCAACACGACCTCGATCATTTCAATCCCGAATCCCTCCATGCCGGTGGCTTTATCCTGTTCCGCGGCGTAAAACGCCAGGAAGGCCTGAGGACGCTCTATCGTAAAGTCGTAAAGACATCCTCCGGGGTCGAGGAGAGCTGGATCACGCTCGATGAATTTCAGAGGGAAACAGGAGAGTTGTTATTCTCGACAAAAACGGACCTGTTTCTGCCCTGCGGCGGACGGCCGGATACAATCGATGACAGCAACTGGCCGAAGCTGTTTCCGGAAGGGCTCGAACCCACCGTGAGGGTGATAACTGAAGGGGCGAACTCATTTATCACACCAAGGGCGAGAAAGGAGATTCAGAAGCGGGGGGTGATCATCCTCAGGGATGCAACAGCGAACAAGTGCGGGGTGATTTCCTCTTCCTACGAGATCATTGCGAACCTGCTTATGACCGAAAAGGAGTTCCTGGCGAACAAGGAAAAATACGTGGCCGATGTGCTTCAGATCCTTGAAAACAGGGCGCAATCCGAAGCCGAATTGATATTCAGAAGGTACAGTGAGCTTAACGGCGCCGAACTTTACACGCAGATCAGCCAATCGATAAGCAGTGAAATAAATGAACACTACGGGAGGCTGTTTGAATATTTTCAGAGCCGCCCGGAACTGGCCGGCCAGCCATTGTTCGAGCGGGTCATCATGAATCACCTGCCGGGCTTTATCGGAAAAAACAAGAAATTCCGAAGACGGGTGAAAGACATGCCCCAGAAGATCAAATGTGCAATACTGGCAAGCGAAATAGCCGCCCATATCGTTTACAGAGGGGGTTGGGAGCTGGACTTTGAACACCGGCTGCAGGGCTATCTCAAAGAGCAATTCACCTAGTGCCCACCCGGAAATACCGGATGGAAACCGACAGGAAACATTTATGACTGGAGACCAGGTGGTAATTCTCTCCATCCTGGTGGGAACCATCCTCATGTTTCTATGGGGCCGCTGGCGCCATGACATGGTTGCGGCGTGCGCGCTGCTGGCCTGCGTATTCACTGGATTGATCCCGGCAGGAGAGGCTTTCGGCGGCTTCGGCCACCCTGCTGTCATCACCGTTGCATGTGTCCTGATCCTGAGCTACGGCTTGCAAATCACCGGTGTGGTGGATGCCCTGGCGCAGAAAGTCATTCCTAAATCCAGCTCACCGGCCGCCGGAATCGCGGCGTTGTGCTTCCTCGCCGCTTTGCTCTCGGCATTCATGAACAATGTGGGCGCCCTCGCGCTGCTTATGCCGGTAGGCATGCAGATGGCCTCCAAACACGATCTTCCGCCAGGCAAAATCCTTATGCCGCTTGCATTCGCATCCATTCTCGGCGGCACTATGACTCTCATCGGGACCCCCCCCAACCTTATAGTTTCGGGCTTCCGTGCAGAAACGAGCGGCAAAGCCTTCGTAATGTTCGACTTTGCGCCGGTGGGAGCCGCAATCGCCTGCATCGGGGTTTTGTTTGTAGTACTTATAGGCTGGCGTCTTGTGCCGACTAGGCGCCAGGCAGCTACCGAGAGTTTCGACACCGGTACATACCTGACCGAGGTGAGAATCCCCGAAGAAGGAAAAACGGCCGGCAAAACTCTCAAGGAATTCGAGACATTGATCGATGAATTCGATGCACAGATCGTCGGCATGGTTCGTAACGATTTCCGAATAATAGCCCCTAACCCGTGGCGGATTCTCAAGGCCGGGGATATCATCGTTATCGAATCAGAACCGGAAACGCTTTCCGCGATGCTTTCCAATCTAGGCCTTCAACTAGAAGAAAATGTGACCGATGAAAACGGTGATGTCGATGAAAAACCAATGCCGGCTGACCCGCCACCTGAGAACGAAGACGAACAGAAAACAAAAACGGATGAATTCGTTATTAGAGAACTGGTTGTGATGCCGCAGTCGATGCTGATTGGACGCTCCGCGCGCGACATCCAGCTTCGCACCCGTTACGGAATCAACCTGCTCGCCATTTCCCGACAGGGACGTCGATCGATCGAGCGGCTCCGTTCAACCACCGTCAAGGCCGGCGATGTGCTTTTGATGCAGGGCGCCCGGGAAGCTCTTTCGGGATTTTCGTTTGAATACGGCTGTGTCCCCCTGGCCACCCGGGACATCCATGTCCCACAAAAAAAACAGGCCCTGGCCGCGGCGATTATCATGGGATTTGCGATCGTGCTCTCCGCCTTGAATATTCTTCCGGCTGCAGTTTCCTTCGCCGCTGCAGTCCTCATTTTCCTGGCTGTTCGGATCGTGCCTCCACGCACAGCCTACCAGGTCGTAGACTGGCCCGTGATCGTCCTCCTGGCGGCGATGCTCCCGGTTGCAGGTGCCATGGCCACCACGGGGGCGGCGGATTTGATCGCCCGGTTCCTTCTGGAGACCGCGGCCCAGGGGCATGCGGTGGTAGGGCTCGGGTTGATACTCGCCGCGACGATGCTTATGACCGATTTCATGAACAACGCAGCAACGGCGGCTGTCATGTGCCCCATTTCCATTAGTGCTGCAGGGCACCTCCATGTAAATCCGGACACCTTTCTGATGGCGGTGGCGATTGGAGCATCCTGCGCGTTTCTCACACCGATCGGCCATCAAAACAACACGTTGATACTCGGCCCGGGTGGATTTAAATTCGGAGACTACTGGCGCATGGGTCTTCCCACTGACATTCTGGTGATAATGGTAGGCCTTCCGATGCTGTTATGGATATGGCCGCTTTAACTGGGCAGGAACAGGTATGATAATGATGGATCCTCTTATATGTATATTTTGCGGTGGAGAAGCGGAACTCACGGGAAAATGATGCAATGCCAGGGTAGCCTGCAGGTCCTGCGGCATGGAAGCAAAACCGGATGACTACAGGGACCAGATAGAAGACTGGATGGACAACGTCTGCGACCTTTACGAAGAAGATAAATGAAATGCGAACAGCTGATAGCTGATTGCTAACAGCTCAATAATAGAGGAGGTTTTTTAATGGATGAAACACTTAAAATCGGTATCATTATCTGCCATCGTTATCACCGGTGCGCCGGCGGAAAATGCCTGAGGGCCATGCGTAATCGAGAGGGAGCTTTTTCCATCTATCAAGACCGGGAGATCGAACTGGCCGGTTACACAACCTGCGACGGCTGCCCCGGAGGTAATGTTGAATATGCACCCGAAGAAATGAAAAAGAACGGGGTGCAGGTGATCCATCTGGCCACCGGCCTGGTGGTAGGCTACCCGCCCTGCCCCAGGATAAGGCACTTCAAAAATTACATCGAGCAGCAGTTCGGAATGGAAGTGGTTGTAGGGACCCATCCCATTCCCCAGAAATATTACCTGGCCCACACAGGCCTGCACACCTGGGATGCCGGCTACTGGCAGAATATTATCCAGCCGACCCTGACCACTGAAACAATAAGACTCGCCTATGACTGAGGTTGACTTTTCAGTGATGATCTCCTAAAAATCCGTGTCGGTACGGCGCGGTATTTACCGATGCCCAAGATATACTCCGGACCGGTTCGGTGAGTGAAATTCCGGCTCCTTTATCGGAGGCACTGAAAATGAGGATCATTATTGTCGGAGCGGGCGAGGTTGGATTCCACCTCGCCCAAAAGCTTTCTGAAGAAGGCAAAAACGTCGTTGTCATCGAAAAAGACATCCAGAGGTTGAGGCGAATAAACGAAGAACTGGATGTCCAGTCTTTCCCCGGATCGGGGACCAGCCCCAAACTGCTCAAAGAAGCAGGCATCCGAGAGGCCGACATGCTCGTAGCCGCCACGGACAGCGACGAGGTGAACCTGATTGCCTGTCTTTTGGCAAAGAGTCTGAATCCTTACATTCTCAAAGTCGCCAGAGTTCGAAACCCCGAGTATCTCCAGGAAAAATCGCTGTTCGGACATGACATGCTCGGTGTCGATCACGTAATAAATCCCGAGTCATTGATGGTCGATTCCATTCTCAAACTGATGGAAGTACCAGAAGCCAATGAAATCATTGATTTTGTGGGTGGAAAAGTCAGGC
>DSCZ01000310.1 GCA_011048855.1 Desulfobacteraceae bacterium
ACTCTTTAGCGTATTCGCGTACCTTCTTCGCGAAAGACCTGAAAGCGGAAACCCGAGCCCATTTGGCAGATCCTTCCGCGGCATGCCTCATCACGATAAAGCGGGAGCCTGAACCCTGTCCGACAAAGGTGTCCACCGTGTGATAGATGCTTTCGCCTTTCTGCATCGAGCTTTCCCCGGCGCTGCGAAACCCAACGATACTTCCAGCCCCGAGCATCGAAAATGCGTCCTCAAAAGAGCTGTAAGTTCGAGTGCTCTCCTGGGAAAAAATCAAATCACATTTTTCACCTGTCAAATAATTTACGAATTTCCGGGGATTACCCTCCCTCAGTTCACGATATACGTAAACCGCTCTTTCGCATATGTCGGTTATATAGTCCATATCCAGATCACTTACACAAATCACGCTGCGGACCAGTTTATCCATAACGATCTCCTCTTTATTTTTAGGTACTCGAAATCAGAAGGCAGGGGCGGCTTAGGGCCCGGAGTATTTACTCCGGTCCGGTAAAATAGTATATTTCTAATGCCCGGGCAAGACCCAGGGTGAATTTTAATGCCAGGATTGAAAAACCGTCAATGCAAAGGAACGGCGAAAGGAGCTTGTAGACGTGGTCGACAGTGACGGAAAAAAGGAAAATACCGGGGACCGCCAAAAACATCCCGCCCCGTCCCTGAAAAGGGGGTGTCTTGTCAACACCGTTTTTTCAGCCTGTGTCGGAATCGGTCTACTGCTAGCCTACAAGGGAGCCTTTTCGGATCTGGACGGAATCTATTTTCCGATCGGCCTTGGGCTGCTGGGGATAGGATCCGTCGTTATCTGGCGCGAGTGGAGGTGATTGTCATCCGGTTTTTTTATTAAGGTCCCGCAGCCGGAAGCTGAAGCTGCTACCTGAAAAACAGCCGATACCGATTCCGATACCGACCCCGACCCCGATCTTGTCTCACGCCCGGAACGGCGTTGCCACGACAATGTCGGGTATGGAAACCCGACCTACAGAGGTCCTACATTAAAAACGGCCGATTCGGATATCGATTACGACAACGACAACCGCTTCGCTGACAACGAGCTTACCTCAAGAGGGGTAAAGGCGGCGATGAATCTTTTTACGGTTCCATCAATATGGGCCCTGCGGGGCTGACCGGCCAGGAAAGATTGCGTCGGGCGATCTCAGAAGCCAGCTTGAAACCCAGCATCTTGTAAATCAATTTCGCCACGGCAAACGGAGAGTTCCTGTCAGATTCCGAAGATGAAAGTTCAACCACGTCGAAACCCACCACATTTTTCGTCGAAAAAACTTCCGACAAGAACCTCAATGCCTCGTCCCACTGCATCCCACCAGGCTCAGGCGTTCCGGTGCTGGAGATCACACTCCAGTCGAACACGTCAACATCCACGGTGATATAAACGTCCCGCGGAAGCGCCTGAAGCGCCTTAGCGGAATCGAATACCCCGGCCCTGATCCCGTGCATCGTAAAAAGCGCCAGATTTTCACGGGCGGCCAGGCGGGCTTCTTCCACGCTCATGCTCCGGATGCCCACCTGGAGCGTGTGACTGGTCACCTCCCGCACCCTGGCCATCACGCAAGCATGGCTTTGACTGCTCCCTTCGTATTCCGAACGAAGATCGGCGTGGGCGTCCAATTGAATGACTCCCAGAGGAGAATGATGTTCGGCCACTCCCCGTACCGCACCCGGGGTTATAGAATGATCCCCGCCCAATACGACAGGAAATCTTCCCGAGCCCAGAATTTCAGAAACGGCGCGCCGGACTTCCTGAGCCACCTCGGCCCCGGAGCCGGAAACCGGAAGGGGTGCAGCGGTGAAAATGCCGGCTCGATAGGGCTCCGTGTCGAGGACTTCATCATACAACTCAAGCAATCTCGAAGCTTCTATCACTGCATCCGGCGCACCTGCAGCCCCTTTCCCGGCTGAAACCCCTCCCTCGTAGGGCACCGGCAGAAGCACTACCGCAGAGGTCTCATAATCGGTGAATATGGGATCAAGATCCAGAAAACAGTTTGTATTACCTATCATACCGCCTCTTTCAAAGACTTACTCATCACCGGAATTTGGGCAGCCAGTCGCTTCCCGGCGCGGGTCTCACATTTATCGAGAGCATAGGCTGAAATCAGAGGGAACAACACGCTGTATTCGCCCCAGATCTGAACGAGATTGTATTCATCGGCATTTTGATATTTGCCCCAGGTGACCGCCTCACCGAAAGTACAACTTGAAAGGCTTCCTTCCCTTTCCACCGCGGTGCCGATCTGCAAGCCCCGGTCGGCCCCCTCGAACGGCACACCCAGTATCTGGCTGATAGTCGGGCCTGTCTGCTGAATGAAATTTTTAGGGCCTCCGCCCCCGAGTTCGACAAAACCGGTGCCCCGGGCATCGTAAACGATGGCTGCGGAATCAAGGATATCCTTTTGTGGATAGAGGGTTACCGGATACCCGTCCAGATCCATTCTCAGCAGATTCATCGCAATTGAATGGTTGGCCATCGAATCCCAGAAAACCGGTACTTCCCGGCTTGCTGCCAGCGCAACGAAGCTTCGTTCCGGATAACGGGCATTATCGATCACCCATTTGCCCAGGATACGGTTGAACTCCCAGCTCGCCAGACTGCGCCCCTCGAGCAGCGGATAGGATTCCCTGACGAATTTACGAATTATTTCATCCTGGGCCTCGAGGGTTTCTTTTTCACGTATCCCTATGTCATAGATCCGCGTATCGCCATGGGCCCTTAACGCGTCATCATCGCAGTGGGGGCTTACTGCTTTTACCGGGAGGCCGAAAGCGAAATGCAGATCGTGATAAACCTGCGCGCCCGTAGAGCATATGACATCGATGAATCCCGCTTCGATCAGCGATATAACCATACCTCCCATGCCGCCGGCTATACCTGCTCCGGCTATACCCAGCCAGATAGTATCATCTTCCTTGATCATCCTGGTGTAAAGCCCGGCACCGCGTGCCACATTTCTGGCTTCAAAGGCTGTTCCTCCCATCCTTTGAATCAGATCCGGGACTGTCATTCCCCTGTCCAGCCGGACAGGAACGATATCCGGTGAGCCTTTGAAAAGGCTGTCGTTATCGTTCATTTCTAATCCTTTCCCCGGCTCCTTCACTCAAGCAGCATAACGGCGCAGGCCAGCACCGTCGTCCAGAGTCCACTCTTATGTCCCCTGGCGGACTGTGCTATGCTGTGACTCACAAATTGCCGCTGGCCGACCTTGTAGACATTTTTTCTTTCGTCCCAGGCGACGTCGGGGTCCAGCTCTATCCCCAGTGTCGAAGCCAGCATCGTAGCTGCTAAATCTTCAGCGAAATCTGAGGATTTTCTTAAAGTTTCACCAAAAGCATGATGTTCGCTTATATAGCCGTATTGATTATGGTCTTTCGGCCTTGCAAGACCTATTGCGGCAGAAATCAACCTGTTGGGTTCATTAGTACTTTCCCTCGCCATAACCACGAAAGTTATTTCGCCGGCGCGCAGCATCTCGACCCCCTTGTCCCGCTTTATTATTTTGCAATCCGGGGGAAAAATGCTCGAAACAGTTACGATGTTGCACTTTTCAATGCCGGCGTTCCTGAGCGCGAGTTCGAAGCTCTGGAGCTTGTTTCTATGATAACCGACGCCTTTGGTAAAAAACATTTTCTTGGGAACGATTTCACTCACGGCCCGCCTCCTTTTCAGCCCGGCGCCCGCAGTCCGGGCGCCTCAAAAACTTTCCGCCTCAAGGACCTCCGGTTTATAAAACTGGTAGGATGAAGATCCATCAAAGGCGGAATCTGGAACACACCGGATACCCGGAAAACTACATCCGGCGGATAATTTTCAAAGATTACTTATAATCATTTTCGCCGGACGATGCAAAAAAAATGCGGGCCGAAGCGTCATGCGGCCGGTTTGAAATCCTCTTTTCTTAGACCGTATTTCTTGACCAGTTTATGAAACTGTCGGGTGCTTATCCCGGAAGCCGCCGCCGAAAGATTTATCCTGCCCAGACATCGGGTCAAAACCTCTTCGAGATAGCGCCGCTCGCTATCGGCGACAGACCTGCTTCGTGCCTGAGCCAGCGTGGGAAATTCCTTCCGCATCAAAGGGTTTGCCACACCTTTCAAAACCTGAAACAATTCATTTGGAAAACTTTCCGGCATCAACACCGCCGAAGTTTCAAGAATACATGCCCGTTCCAGCAGGTTTTCCAGTTCCCGGATATTGCCGGGCCAGCCATAGCTTTCAAATGCATCCAGCACGTCGGGGTGGATTCCGCGGATTTCCTTTACAAACAGTTTATTCATACGATCCAGGAAACACTCACACAAAAGAGCGAGATCCTCAAGCCGTTCGCGAAGCGGAGGAAGCTCCACGGGAAAAACATTCAGGCGGTAGTAGAGATCACGCCTGAACCTTCCGTCCTCACTCATTTCTTTCAGGCTGAGATTGGTGGCCGAAATTATCCTCACATCTGCACGGAGAGGCTCTTCGCCCCCGATCCGTTGAAATGTACCATCCTGCAGCACCTGCAGCAGTTTGACCTGCGCCATCGGGGTTATTGTACCGATTTCATCCAGAAAAATCGTACCCCCCTGGGCTATCTCGAATTTTCCCGGCTTACGGCGTATCGCCCCGGTGAAAGCACCCTTTTCATGACCGAAGAGTTCACTTTCGAGCAAAGTTTCGGGAATCGCTCCGCAATGGATACTGATAAACTGTGCGTCTTTTCGGTTGCTGTGGCGATGGATCATCCTCGCAAGCACATTTTTGCCCGTACCGGTCTCCCCGGTCAGCAACACCGTGCTCCTGGTGGGCGCAACGCATCGTATTTTACTATAAACCTGCTTCATGGCAGGGCTTTTCGTCTGCGCCATCGTGAACACATCTTCGTCCCATGCCCGGGTCCTCAGGTAATCCAGTTCGGATTGCAACAGCACCGACTCGCAGACCGAGTCGACGGCATGCTTGAGTTCTTCCTGTTGGAGGGGATAGGACACATAGGTACGAGCCCCGGCTCGCACCGCTTTCACCGCTTCCCTGACAGCTTCCGGCGGCGTCATCACAACCACTTCCACGGTGGGAGACACCTCCCAGAAGGGACGCAGGACTTCTCTGAAACTTTCGCCGGGTGAGGCATTCATCAGGATGGAAAGGTCGAAAAAAAGAAAATCGCACCGTTTCCGCCGGAGCATCTCCAGGCCCTCGGCGGGAGTGGAGGCCGCTTCGAGGCTGGAACCCCTCTCCGTGAATTCATCGAGTGCGCTGAGAGCATCGGGCGATGTGCATATTGTCAGGATGGAACTCATGACAGGCGGTTGTAATCCTCCGGTGTATCGATATCCCTGGAATCATAAGGAGCGTCGGGCGTCACCAGGCAGACCCGCTGCGAAAAAGCATCGAAAAGAGCCCTTCCTCCAACATCACCCCGGAGCGTATGCAGGTGAAAATACATCTCCCGGCCGAACACAACAGGGTGGCAGCGACAGTTCCCTCCCGCCACGGCGCCTATACACGCACCGGATTCCAGATACCGGTGGATCAATAGGTCTATCACGCCCGAGGGCACATTCGGCATATCGCCCAGGATAATCATAGCGTGATCAAAACGTTTTTCCACAACCGAGAGGCCGGCAATGATCGATGAACTTATGCCTTGCTCCCATCGGTTGTTTTCAATGATCGACAATTTCGGATGCTCGCAATATTTCGTCAATTCCTTTCGGATTTCCCCGCTTCGGCATCCAAGCACGACCACCACGTATTCCAACCCGGATGACAGAGCGTGAAGAGTCACCCTGGCGACGAGCGGGACTCCGTCCACCGGCAGAAGCTGTTTGAGCGTTCCCATACGGCTCGAGGCGCCGGCGGCCAATATGATTCCGGCGACGCCGCTGCCGGATTTTTGCCTGATCTTACTCATTTGTCTTCGGCTTTTTCCGCATGCCTCCTGGCCTGCGAAATGAGTTCCATCAACGACATAACCTTTGGTTCCGGCCGCCTGGTCACCAATTCTCTCCATTGCTCCCGGCTTAATTGGCTCTTCAAAAACTCTTCCACATCAAAATATGTATGCCAGCAGTCAAGAATTTTGAAGCAGGGTCGGCCCCGGTTTTCGACACGGCAATAAGAGAAATAAATCTGATGGCCCAACCTGGGGCACCTGATCTTGAAATCATCGTCGGGAGGGGTGACGTTTCGGTCCATTTTCATCGCCTGGCGGCGGCCGACCGTTCTTCCTGTCGACCGCCGTCATTATTTTAAGTGGATTTAGATTGTCTGGGTTTGGGGAGTGAAGAAATCTCGCTTAGAGCTCTTTCTATTTCTTCGTCCCCGAGTTCGTGGTCCGAAAGCCTTCCCTGGAGAAACGCCTCGTAAGCCGCCATATCCACAAGCCCGTGGCCGCTCCAGTTGAACAGGATCACCTTCTCCTTGCCTTCTTCCTTGGCTTTGAGAGCCTCGCGGATGACCATTGCAATTGCATGGTTTGTCTCGGGGGCGCTTATAAAGGCTTCGGTACGGGCGAACGTTATCCCTGCGCGGAATGTTTCCAGCTGCGGAACAGCCTCGCCGCGAATCAACCCGTCCATGATCAACTGGCTGATCATCGGCGCCATTCCATGATACCTCAGCCCTCCTGCATGGATCGGCTCGGGGACGAAACCGTGCCCCAGCGTGTGCATCGCCATTAACGGGGTCAATTTCCCGGTGTCACCGAAATCATAAGCAAAAGGACCCTTGGTCATCGTCGGGCACGATGTCGGTTCGACACCGATGATGTCGATCTGCCTGCCTTCGATCTTGTCTCGAACAAACGGAAACGCCATGCCGGCGAAATTGCTTCCACCACCGCAGCACCCGATGATCACGTCCGGGTACTCCCCCACAGACGCCATCTGTTTCTGGGTCTCGAGACCGTTCACCGTCTGGTGAAGCATAACATGATTAAGAACGCTGCCAAGTGAATATTTTGTATCTTCACTCATCACGGCAGCTTCCACCGCTTCGCTGATCGCGATCCCCAAGCTCCCCGGAGAATCGGGGTTCTGTTCCAGGATCGCCCTGCCGGCGTTCGTTTCTTCGCTGGGACTCGCCACGCACTTCGCTCCCCAGGTCTCCATCATAATACGCCGGTACGGCTTTTGCTGGAAACTTATCTTGACCATGAACACCTTGCATTCGAGCCCGAACATGCTGCAGCACATCGAAAGGGCGCTTCCCCACTGGCCGGCCCCCGTTTCTGTTGTCAACTTTTTGGTGCCGGAAATCTTGTTGTAGTAGGCCTGTGCGAGTGCGGTGTTCGGTTTGTGGCTCCCTGCCGGGCTTACCCCCTCGTTCTTGAAATAAATGCGGGCCGGTGTCTCCAGGTAGGCCTCAAGCCCGGAAGCACGGTAAAGCGGGGAGGGGCGCCATATGAGATATTTCTCAAGCACTGGTTCCGGGATGTCGATCCAGCGTTTGGTGCTCACTTCCTGTTCGATCAAAGGCATTGGAAATATCGGAGCCAGGTCATCCGGCCCGATCGGCTGCCCGGTGCCCGGGTGCAATGGAGGCTCCATTGGTGTCGGCATGTCCGCCGCAAGATTGTACCACTGCCGGGGCAGTTCCGATTCGGGAAGTACAATTTTCTTTCTGTCCATAACAACTCCTTTCAATTCACAATGTTGCCCCCGTCCCGTATCTCCGGAACCCTGCCCGACAGGCTCTTCCGGGACCCGCAGTTATACTGATCATACCTCCGCTTGGATACCCGAATTTTGGCTTGGTGGGGGATTTCCTTTGACTTATAGGATAAACGACCGCCTTTAGTCAAGAAATGCTTGAGGCCCCTGGAGCCCCGGTGCGGCCGGAAGAAAAAGCCGGCCGTGCGGGCCAGGCCAGAATTTCATTTCGGCACTCCGGATACTCCGACGCAGATACGGAGTCAGAG
>DSCZ01000194.1 GCA_011048855.1 Desulfobacteraceae bacterium
CTTTCCCGGTCGGAATCAATCGTATAGGTCGGTCGCAGGTAAATTTCCATTTTGCCGTCGTCGGGAGTTTCCATCGAAATGTCCCCTCTGCTCGATTTTTGATTTATCGCTGCAGGTCTTTGACCGCGCGATGGATGGTATCGAAGATTTCCTGGATATTTTCTTTGTCTATGCACGAAAAGGCGATGCGCACATCGGTTTCGTCGATGGATATCACACCGACGCCATAGGTTTCAAGCAGGTGAAGGCGGAGCGCTTCGGCGTCCACCCCTTTGATTCTAAGACACATGAAATATCCGGAATTAAAAGGATAAACGTCCCAGGCATCGGAGTAGGCCGGGTTTGAAAGCACGCGTTTGACCTCGATGGCCCGTTCTTTCATCAGGTTGAATTTTTCTCGCTTTTCGGCCGCAAATCGCGGATTTTCGAGCGCTCTGAGCATGATTTCCTGCCCGAGATGGGATGCATTTGAAATGCTTCCCCGCACCGCCCCGGCGGTTTTTTTCTCGAGCGCTTCGTAGGCGGCCCGGCTGTCCCCTTCGAACACCGCCCCGTAGGTCACGAAACCGACCCTGAGACCCCAGACCAGGTCTTCTTTTGTTGCGCCATCCACCTTCACCGCCAGCAGGCGTGGATGACGGCCCTGAATGCGGGCGAAAATGGATTCCTCCAACACGCCTTCTTCGTAGACAAGGCCGAAGTATGCGTCGTCGGCGACTGCTATAACATTTATTCCGTCCGCGGCCGCAGCTTCAAGGGATGCGGCGATCTCATCCGCCTCGGCCGGAGTGACGGTATAGCCGATGGGATTGTTGGGAATATTGAGGATTACAATTATCTTCCCGTTATTCTTTCCATGGGTGCGGACAGCGGTATCGAAAGCCTCGATGTTGAAGCCCATTCGCTGGTTGAAAAATGGAAATTGTTCGATGCGTGCGCCTTCCAGCACCTGGAATATAAGGTTATAGTTGCCCCAGATTTTGTCGGGCAAAAGGACGACATCCCCCGGATTCACCCACATACGGGCGGTGACGCTCAAGCCGTGGGTGAGAGCGTTTGTCACTATCGGCAGACTTATTTCCTTACCTTCCAGAGACGGGTTTTTCCGGTATTCCGCTTCACGCCAGGCCTGTCGGAGCGGCATGATGCCGAAGGAAGGAGCGTAGGTGAGAGCCTGTTCGGCGGTGAAAGACGGCAGCATCTCCATAATGGTCGGCAGGTTCATGATGTGGCCTTTCTCGGTGGCCATTCCTACCGTCGCGTTGAATTTGTGGGCCCTTTCCCTGGCTTCCGCCCCCTGGGTCAAAATGCCTTTTGGAAAAAAAAGTTCTTTTCCGTTCTTGGAGAGCATTTCATAAATATGTTCGTTGGCGGTTCGAATCGCCGTGTTCAATGACTGTGCTATGGGATTCATCTATTTTTCCTTTTTAAATTTTTGTTTTTCAACGCAAAGGCAGGTCCATTGTGCCGGGTTTTTCTCGAATGGACAGTGCCAGCGAGGCATGGGTTTGTCAAGAGATTTTGAAAAGGGCCGGAGTTGCGGACCAGGCCAAAATTCCATTTCAGCACTCCAGGAAAGCAGGGCGGATGTACCGGATGGTAGATGAATTATCATTATATCGGAGTTCGAACAAAAGGCAATTGGGCTTGACTCTCAATATTATTTAAATATATAAATGCCAATATTTTAATATTTTTCGAAGGGAGAAAATGATGACTGATGTGGTGATTGCCGGCGCTTGCAGAACCCCCGTGGGTGATTTCAGAGGAGCCCTTTCCGGGGTTTCCGCAGTGGACTTGGGTGCATTGGTGATAAATGAGGCGATTCGTAGGGCGGGCATCAACTCGGATGTCGTCGACGAGGTGATCATGGGCTGCGTGCTGCCGCACGGGCAGGGGCAGAATCCGGCCAGACAGAGCATGGTCAGAGCGGGGCTTCCCTGGGATGTCGGCGCCATAACCGTCAACAAGGTGTGCGGCTCAGGGCTCAAGGCCGTGATGCTGGCCGCCCAGGCAATCCAGTGCGGTGATGCCGAGGTGGTGGTCGCCGGGGGCCAGGAGAATATGAACATGTGTCCGTATATGCTTGACAAGGCAAGGACCGGTTACCGGATGAACAACGGCTCCGTGATCGACGGGATGGTGCATGACGGGCTCTGGGACCACGTGAATGATTTCCATATGGGGATAAGTGCTGAACTGGTAGCCGAAAAGTATGGCATAAGCCGCACGGATTCCGATGATTTTGCCTTCGAATCCTACCGTAAAAGCTGGGCCGCGGTGGAAGCCGGCCTGTTCGACGATGAGATCGTGCCGGTTGATGTTCCCGGCCGCAAAGGGAAGACAGTACACTTTGACCGGGATGAAATTCCGTTCAGGGAGCCGAGGAGCTCGAAAGAAGGGCTCGCCAGGTTGCGCCCGGCCTTCAAGAAAGACGGAATCGTTACCGCGGGCAACGCTTCGAAGATCAGCGACGGTGCTTCCGCCCTGGTCTTGATGTCGCGTGAAAAGGCCGAAGAGCTTGGTTGCCGGCCTCTGGTGCGCTTGGGGGCACAGGGTGCCTCCGGTCTTGATATGAAATACGTGCTCGTGGCCCCGTTGAAATCCATCCCCAAGGTGCTTGCAAAGGACGGCCTCAAGCCGGGGGATGTGGATATCCACGAAATCAACGAGGCCTTCAGCACATCGTCCGTCGCGATAAACCGCGAACTGGGCCTAGATCCGGAGAAGGTCAACATACACGGTGGCGCGGTTGCAATCGGGCATCCCATCGGGGCGAGCGGCGCAAGAGTGCTGACCACACTGATTTACGCAATGAAGGCGCGCGGGGCGGGCATCGGCCAGGCGTCCTTGTGTCTCGGCGGAGGTGAGGCCGTGACGCTCGTTGTTTACAACGAAGCGTGAGGGCTGATGAAAGAACCGGGCTCCGGGTTTAAGGTGCGGCCGGCCGGTCACGGAAAAACAAGACAAACAGGGAGGTAACGGAGTATGGCAGAAGCGGTGATCGTTTCAGGAGCGAGAACACCTGTGGGGAATTTCGGCGGTACGCTCAAAACCACGCCGGTGGTTCAACTGGGCTCTCTGGTTTTAAAGGAGGCTCTCAAGAGGGCCGGGGTAAGGCCGGTTGTATCCGACGAGGCGAGAAGTTTTGAACCGGATGCCCTCAAGGACAGCGGGCGGACGGATGTCGAAAAGAGTGCTTATGACGATGACGAATCCCTCCTGGAAGTGTATGTGGATGAGGTGATCATGGGAAATGTGGTAGGAGCCGGGCAGGGTCAGAATGTGGCCCGCCAGGCTTCGGTGCGGGCCGGCATTCCGAAGGAAACCCCTGCCTTTACGGTGAACAAGGTTTGTGCATCCGGCATGAAGGCTGTTTCGCTCGCTGCGCAGATGATCTGGAGCGGAGAAGCCAGTATCGTGATTGCAGGCGGGATGGAAAACATGAGCCTGATTCCGTACGCGCTTCCTGCCGCCAGGTGGGGGGCCCGCATGAACAACGCCGACCTCGTTGACTTAATGGTGTTCGACGGGCTCTTTGAAATTTTTAACGGGTATCATATGGGAATCACGGCGGAAAATATCGCCGAAAAATACGGCATCACCCGCAGGGAGCAGGATGAACTGGGTGCATTGAGCCACCAGAGGGCCCGGAGCGCGATCCAGGCGGGCGCTTTCAAAGACGAGATCGTTCCGGTCGTCATTCCTCAGCGCAAAGGCGATCCGTTGGTGTTCGACACCGATGAACGCCCGATGGACACATCCGTTGAAAAGATGGGCAAACTCAGGCCGGCATTTAAAAAAGACGGTACGGTAACCGCCGGAAACGCTTCCGGAATAAACGATGCGGCGGCGGCTTTGCTGCTGATGGCCGACCACAGGGCCAAAGAACTGGGGCTCAAGCCTCTCGCCAGGATTCGTGCAACGTCTACCGGCGGGGTGGACCCCGCGTTTATGGGGCTGGGTCCCATACCGGCGGTGCGCAGGATTTTAGCGAGGGAAAAGCTCGGCATCAAAGATTTCGGTGTTGTGGAATTAAACGAAGCCTTCGCTTCTCAGGCCATCGCGTGCGTCAGAGAACTGGACTGCGATATGGAGAAGACCAATCTTCTTGGAAGCGGGATATCTATCGGACACCCGATCGGATGCACCGGTGCGAGGATTATCCTGACGCTGCTCGGACAGATGAATCGCGATGGTCATGACCTGGGGCTTGCCTCCCTTTGTATCGGGGGCGGGCAGGGGATGGCAACGATTCTGGAACTTGTATAGAGTGCATCCGGAAGTCGTTTCCGGTTGAAGTTTTCATTTTGAGAATTACTACGCGGAGGTGGAAGACATGATTTCGCCTCCGCGTTTCGTTTATATCGGATAAAGGTGCCCCCTTGAATCCATCTTCGGATGAAAATAAAATCCCGGGCCGCGTGGTGTTCCAGGTGGCTTCGGCGACGGTCTTCAGGCTGTTCCTGAACACGGCCCGCCGCTTCATCTATCCTTTCGCACCTGCGCTTAGCCGGGGGCTCGGTGTGCCGTTGACCGCGATCACCTCTTTGATCGCACTCAACCAGTTGACGGGCCTGATGAGCCTGCTGTTCGGCCCTTTGAGCGACAGGTGGGGCTACCGTACGATGATGGTGGCCGGCCTGGTACTGCTTGCCGTCGGGATGACCGGAGCCGGGGTGTTCCCTTATTATTTCGTGGTGTTGGTCGGGCTGTTCATGGCCGGGCTGGGAAAAAGCATTTTCGATCCGGCGCTTCAGGCCTATGTAGGATCCCGGGTGCCGTTCAGGCGCCGGGGTTTGGTGATCGGGGTGATGGAGACGGCCTGGGCCGGAAGTTCGTTTGTCGGGATCCCTTTTCTCGGGTTGTTGATGGAACGGTTCGGGTGGCGCTCTTCGTTTTTATTCCTTGGTTTGATGGGGCTTGCCGGAAGCGTTCTCCTCCCGGTTTTATTTGACCGGGACCCGGATCATAAAAAGACGGAGCAGGCGCTTGTCCATCTTTTCCGTTCATGGGCCGAGCTTTTCAGGTATCGGCCGGCGGCCGGGGTGCTGGGCATGATTTTTTTCCTGAGCGTGGCAAACGATAATTTTTTCGTCATCTACGGTTTGTGGCTCGAAGAGGGGTTTCATTTGAGCCTTGTGGCGCTCGGACTTTCCACCTCGGTGATAGGATTGGCGGAGCTTGGCGGAGAAGGTTTCACCGCCTTTTTCGGGGACAGGATCGGACTGAAGAAGGCGCTTGCCGCAGGATTGGTTTTATCCTGTTTGGGGTACGGGCTCGTGCCCTTCGCCGGGACGCTTACCGTTGCGCTTCTGTTTTTGTTCATCGTGTTTCTGGGAGTTGAAGTTTCCGTGGTATGTGCGATTTCCGTCAGCACCGAACTGCTTCCGGGGGCGCGGGCGACAATGATGGCAGGGTTTATGGCCGCCGCCAGCATCGGTCGTGTCTTCGGGGCCCTGCTTGGAGGGAACGTATGGCAGGCAGGGGGAATCGCCGGTGTTTCGGCGGTTTCCGTTTTGCTGACCGGCGTTGGCCTGGGGTTGCTATGGTGGGGCCTTCGGAGATGGGGGCCGGAGATTCATTCCTGACAACGAAATGGCTTCGGAGGCGGTGTCGGAGTGGAAGGTTCATGGCACCGGAGGGGGAAACGAGGTGTGCCGGGGATCCCCGTCCCACCTCTTGGCGCAGGGACGGCACGATTCAGGTTTTTCGTGCTGGGAGTCGGTATCGGGATCGAAGTGCCCGGACCGCACTCGTCAAAATTCCATTTTGGCACGCCAACGGGCGGCAAAATTCATGCTATCCCCTGTGAAGCGCTTTTCAAGCGCGATTCTTGTCCGCACGCTGCGGATATCGCGGATACAATCCGCTCCCACAGAACATCAAAAACAAAAATCCAGTACGGCAGTGTGGGAGCGCTTTTTAAGCGCGATTATGGTCCGCACCGCTGCGGATATCGCGGATACAATCCGCTCCCACAGGATAAGGATATCGCGGATACAATCCGCTCCCACAGAACATCAAAGACAAAATTTCATTTCGGCACTCCAGGGCTAAAAACCACCATTTTCCATTAAATATAACCGCAAATCACCCCATAATTTCCAGAAGTCCGGGAAGGATTTCTCGACACAGGCAGGGTTTTTTATGCGCAAGGGGACCCTCAGGCCGGCCACCGCGGCGCTCATGGCAATGCGGTGATCGTTATGGGGGTCTATGCAGGCTGTTTTAAGCGGAACACCTCCGCGGATGATCAATTCGTCTTTTCTTTCTTCAACGTGCGCTCCCATCCTCGACCATTCCCGGGCGATGACGGCTATCCGGTCGCTTTCCTTGTATCTGAGGTGGAGAATGTTCCGCATCCTGCTCGTGCCGGGGCAAAACAAGGCCACCGCAGCGAGGGTCGGGACCATGTCCGGCATTGCGGACATATCGGCGTCAATGGCTTTCAAACTGCCGCCGTGTACGATGACGCTGCCTTTTTGGCGGCTGACCCGACAGCCGGCGGCCTCAAGAAGGTCCAGAAAACCTGCGTCGCCCTGGTGCGTGCACGAGACGTCGGTGTTTTCGGTTACGACCGTTTCACCGGTTACGGCAGCCGCGGCCCAGAAATACGAGGCCGAGGAAATATCGGGCTGGACGGAGGTATTCCGGGCACCGAAGCAGGTTCCCGAGGGTACACGGAAGGTTCGGTAACCGTCCCGGTCAACCCCGACTCCGAATGTTTCCATCGCCTCCAGCGTGAGGTCGATATACGCACGCGAAACGGGGGGGTCATCGACATGGATGACAACATCGGATGCTGCGTAAGGTGCACAGAGAAGAATGCTCGAAACATATTGACTGCTTTCGTTTGCAGGGATGCTAATTTCTCCGCCGTGGATGCTCGAACTTTTGACGAGCACCGGGGGGCATCCTTCCGCACCGGTGTATTCTATCTGCGCTCCCAGGGTTCTAAGTGCTTCGACCAGAGGGCCGATCGGGCGCTGTTTCATCCTGTCCGTGCCTGTGAGAAGGACGGCTCCTTCCGTCAGTGCGGCCACCGAGACAAGCAGCCGCAGAGATGTGCCGGAATTCCCGATGAACAGCCGGGTTTCCTTTTCAGGGGCTGTAAAGCCACCAGCTGAGCCCGACACCCGGATAACGGCCCCTCGATCGCTGATGGACACGCCTAATGCCCGGAGGGCGTCCATCGTAAAGGAGGTGTCTTCACATCGGAGAACATTGGATAACACGCTGTTTCCCCGGGCGAGGGCCGAGGCGGCCAGGAACCTGTGGCTTATACTTTTGGATCCGGGAATCTGCAGTTTGAACATCATCTTTTTCCTTTCAGTGCCGGTTCGAAAGCATCCCGCATTCGATTCAAGGGGGCTTCAAGCCCGGTCCATAGCTGAAATTGGGCTGCAGCCTGCCTGAGAAACATTTCCTCACCGCCAATCGTTATACAGCCCATCTGCGCGGCCAGATCGAGAAGCGCCGTCCGCCGGGGCCTGTAAATGATATCCATGACAGAGGATGCGTGTTCCAGTGCCCGCGCCGTAACCGGTATTGCGCTGATCTCCGGGTGCATTCCGACCGGGGTGGTGTTGATCACGAGATCGGCTTTTACATTGACTGCTTCGGACAAAGGCACCCAGCGGCAGCCGAGGGACCTTGCCAGAGTTTCTGCATGGCTGCGTGTCCGGTTTGCGATCGTAACGCTCCGGCATAGTTCCTTGAGGGCGAAGGCGACGGCCCGTGCCGCTCCTCCGGCCCCAATAACAAGGCATTGGGCTGCTTCCAGGTCCAGGCGGTTTTCGAGGGCATCAACCGCGGCCCGGGCGTCTGTGTTGTGC
>DSCZ01000574.1 GCA_011048855.1 Desulfobacteraceae bacterium
CATTATACAGACGTGAGCTTTATGAAGAAGCCTACGATGCCTATGACGAATTCGAACGGCTGCATCCGAAAAATTCAGCCGTACCCTATGCCCTCTATCAAAAGGGCATGTGCCATTTCAGCCGGATGCGCGGCATCGACAGGGATCAGACCGCCACCCGCAACGCCATGGATCAATTTGAACGGCTTCTCGAAAGATTTCCTGGCTCAATTTATTCGGCCCGAGCCCGCAGAAAACTCACCGAATGCTATACATCTCTGGTCCGCCATGAACTCTTCGTTGCGGATTTCTACCTGAAAAAGAAAAAATATGAGGCAGCCCGGGACCGTTACATCTACCTGCTGGAAAGCTACCCCGACTTCGGCCAGTACCTGCATGCGCTGGAAAGCCTGAATATATGCATGCAAAACATAAAAGATCAGGAGGAAGGTTCAAAATCATGGTTCCGCAGAATTATTCCCTTTGACCACTCAGGAGACCGGGCGCCTATGTGGTGGTAGTCCGATCGTCAACCATTTACAATTTCTTCGACAATCCTGTAGAACTCCTCCAGCGCTGAAAACAGCAATTCAGGCTTCGATCCGCCTCCCTGGGCCATGTCCGGCCTTCCACCGCCTTTTCCTCCGACTATCCCGGAGAGCCTCGTGATAATACGCCCCGCATGAAACTGTCCGGTCAGATCTTTGGTTACCACGCAGGTAAGCATAGCCCGGCCGGCGTTGTCGGCCCCGACCACTACCACGCCTTTCCGCAGTTGGTCCTTTATCCGGTCCGCGGCTTCACGCAAATCCCTTGGGGAATCCGCCTCGAGTTTCCTGGCGATCACCTTGACACCGCCTATCTCGCGGACGCCGGCAAGAATGTCATCAGGTTTCCCGGCGATCAATTTAGATTTAAGAGATTGTATTTCACGATCTTTATCTTTATATTCCTTAATAAATCGCGTAAGCCTTTCTTCGACTCCGTCCATTGTGGTTTTGAGGAGCACCGCGGCCGAACGCAGTGTCTGTTCGAGCCACTGGTCATGCGCCAGAGCCGCCTCACCGGTAATCGCTTCGATGCGGCGCACATTGGCCGCCACGGACGTTTCTGCAACCACCCTGAACAACCCTATGTCTCCCGTCCTCCGTGCGTGAGTACCGCCGCACAGTTCTCTGCTGACTCCCTCGCCCACACCAACGACTCTGACTTCGGCACCGTACCGCTCTTCGAAAATAGCCATTGCACCGGTTTTCATCGCATCTTCTTTTGTCATCACCATGGTTTCCACGGGTAAATTGTCGGTTATATATCGATTCACCCTTCGTTCCAGTTCCTGGATGGTTTCGAAGTCTACCTGCGCGAAATGGGTAAAATCGAAACGGAGTCTTTCAGACGATACGAGCGAGCCTGCCTGCTTAACATGATCTCCGAGTAATTCCCGCAAAACTGCATGCATTAAATGGGTAGCTGAGTGATTGCGGGCGGTCGCGGCCCTTTTTCCACCATGCACCGTGGCCCGGACCCTGTCTCCCACATGAAGGTGGCCGGAAACCACCCTGACCTTATTGACTATAAGCTCCGGACAGGGTTTCAGGGTATCCTCCACCTCAAGCGAACCGGAATCGAAGGCAATCGTTCCACTATCACCCACCTGTCCTCCCGCTCTTCCGTAAAACGGCGTGCGGTCAAGAACAACTTCGACCTCGGAGCCGGTCACAACCTCATTCGTTTCTACACCGTCCGCCACCAGGGCTGTGACAGTCGCATCCACCGACAGCGTATCGTATCCGACGAACAGGCTTATCAAACCACGGCCGACCATCTTCAGATAGACTTCAGGAACGGCTTCTTCTCCGCTCCCACGCCAGGACTCCTGGCTTTTCGCCCTCTGCCTCACCATTGCCGCTTCATAACCCTCTGTGTCCACATCCAAGCAGTTATCACGCGCCACATCGCGCACTATATCGATAGACAGCCCGTAAGTGTCGTACAGTTTAAAAGCCGTATCCCCGGAGATCAATTTCCCGCCTTTCTGCTTGATCAGCGAGATTTCCTCTTCAAGAACCTTCATACTGTAAGCCAGTGTATCTGAAAATCGCTTCTCTTCATTGACCACCAGTCCGTTTATCAAGCTTCCGGCCCGCATGAGCTCGGGGTAATCCTCCCCCATGAATTCCACGACTTTTCCGCACACCAAATACAGAAACGAACCGATGAGTCCAAGCACATGGCCGAACCGAGCCGCCCTACGGATTATCCTTCGGAGAACATAACCCCGTCCTTCGTTCGAAGGCATGACACCGTCTGCGATCAAAAATGCTGCAGCCCGTGCATGATCCGATATCACCCGAAACGCAACATCCTCCCGCCCACCTTTTGCATAGGCGGTCCCGGAGAGTTCCTCTACATACGCAACAAGCCCCCTTAGAATATCGGTTTCGTAGTTCGAAGGAGCTCCCTGTATAACCGCAGCGAGCCTTTCGAGCCCCATTCCTGTGTCAATGTTGGGGTTCGGAAGAGGCTCGAAGCTCCCGTCGGGTTGGCGGTCGAACTGCGTGAAAACAAGATTGTATATTTCGAGGTACCTCTCACAGTCGCAGCCCGGTGCACAATCTTTCCTGCCACATGAAAAATCCGGACCCTGATCGAAATATATTTCCGAGCATGGTCCGCAGGGGCCGGTTTCCCCCATCGCCCAGAAATTATCCTTTTCTCCGAGCTTGACGATTTTTTCCGGTGCCATCCCTACCTTGTCACGCCACAGCCTCAGGGCCTCGTCATCGTCTTTGAACACTGAAACATACAGCCTCTCCGGTGAAATCAGGTAGACCCGGGTCAAAAGCTCCCATGCCCAGGATATTGCCTCCTCCTTGAAATAATCGCCGAACGAGAAATTACCCAGCATTTCAAAGAAAGTGTGATGTCGCAACGTATAACCGACCTGTTCCAGGTCGTTGTGTTTGCCGCCGGCTCGCACACATTTCTGCGAGGTGGCAGCGCGTGTGTACGCCCGTTTTTCCTCTCCAAGGTAAAGTCTTTTAAACTGTACCATGCCGGCATTGGTGAACAACAAGGAAGGATCATCCTTCGGAACAAGCGAGGAGCTTTCGACGATCTCGTGACCCCTTTCCTTATAAAACTCCAGAAAAATCCGTCTTATTTCTCGTGAATTCATTATTTTTTCCAGTCTTTAACAGTTACGAATTTCATCTCTATTTTAATAAAACTTCAAGGATTTACTTCTCGACAGGTTCCGGTTCCGCATTCTTTTTCCCATCAATCCGCTCGAGCCCGGTCTTTTCAAGGATAAGCGACTTCAGCTTGGCCAGAACGTCTTCATGCTCCATCAAAAAAGCCTTGGCGTTCTGTCTGCCCTGCCCTATTCGTTCTTCACCGAAGGAATACCAGGCCCCGCTCTTTTGGACGAACCCCATGTCAACCGCCAAGTCCAAAATATCGCCTTCCTTGGATATCCCGTGACCGTATATGATGTCGAATTCCGCCTCTTTGAAAGGCGGTGCGATTTTGTTTTTCAACACTTTCACACGGGTTCGGTTGCCGATAATCTGGTCGCCTTCCTTTATGGCCCCGATGCGTCGGATATCAAGGCGCTGGCTGGCGTAAAACTTGAGAGCGTTTCCTCCGGTGGTTGTTTCAGGATTCCCGAACATCACCCCGATTTTCATCCTTATCTGGTTGATAAAAATCACGCATGTCCGGGATTTGCTGATGCAGGAAGTGAGTTTCCTGAGAGCCTGGCTCATGAGACGCGCTTGAAGGCCTACGTGTTGATCCCCCATTTCCCCTTCTATTTCGGCCCTTGGCACCAGAGCCGCGACCGAATCGATTATCAAAACGTCTATGCCCCCGCTCCGGACAAGAATCTCCGCGATATCGAGCGCCTGTTCTCCTGTATCCGGCTGGGACACCAGCAGGCTGTCCACATCGACTCCCAGTTTGCGGGCATACCCTATGTCCAGCGCATGTTCGGCATCGATGAACGCCACCATCCCTCCCATCGCCTGGGCTTCCGCCGCGACGTGCAGTGCAAGAGTGGTTTTGCCGGAAGACTCCGGCCCGTATATTTCCACCACCCTGCCGCGGGGAACTCCTCCTATACCGAGAGCCAGATCCAGAGAAAGAGAGCCTGTTGAAATGGCGGGGATATCAATCACCGCCTGTTCACCCATTTTCATTATAGATCCGCGTCCGAATTGTTTTTCGATTTGAGATATGGCCTGTTCGACCGCTTTTTCCTTCTCCATCACAAACCCTCCATTATCATCGATCTTTCTCCCCGTCCACGACGGTCGCGTCCTTCAGCGGCATCCGCTCAAGTACGGTGTAAACAGCACCCCTGGGCGTGAGATCACTCTTAAACAGCACCAGTTCGCCGAGCCGGCATTCATCAGATTGAATGCCGTCATAACGCTCGAAAACATTTCCGTGGCCGCCGCTGCGGAACCTGCCCAGGGTCAAATGAGGCCTGAAGGCCCTTTTGTCAATCTTTACGCCGACAGGTGCAAGCGCGTCAACAAGTTCATGCTTGAACGCACTCATTCGGGATGTTTCCCCGGACACTCCCGCCCACAGCACACGCGGCCTACGCGGAGGCCCGAAAACTCCAAGCCCCTTCAGTGCAACGGTAAAAGATTCGTAGCCGGAGCAGACTGTCGCTGCGGATTCTTTTATAAATTCCAACATCTCTTCAGGCACATCACCCAAAAAGACCACCGTCAAATGGATTTTTTCAACAGCAGCCCATCGGATGTCAAGGCCGCTTTTTTTCAAGCCTTCCAACGTATCTGACAGCACAGATTTAATAGGCCCCGGCAATTCAAAGGCCAGGAAGGAACGAATAGTCATTGAGATACCGCCTGATCCAATCCAGGGCCATCATCGCCGCCTCGGTCTTGATACGGTCCCGGGACCCTTGGAACCTGTACCGCCCGCTGAAAAGTTCCTTCTCCGAACAGAAACCGAGGTGAACCGTACCGACGGGCTTTTCGAAGCTTCCCCCGCCAGGGCCTGCTATCCCGGAAACCGCTACCCCTATGTCGGCCCGCAGACGTCCACGGACGCCGGAGGCCATCTCACAGGCCGTCGATCCACTGACCGCCCCGTGAGCATGCAGCGTGTCCGGGTTGACACCCAGGAGATCCATTTTAGCTTCGTTGCTGTAAACGATGCACCCTCCCTTGAAGTATTCAGAGCTTCCGGCCTCGCCGGTCAAAAGATGCCCTATCAGGCCGCCGGTGCAGGATTCTGCCAGAGCGACACTCAAACCATGCCTGCGTAGAAGTCCCCCAACCACATGCGCCATTGTACGGTCTCCCACCGCGAAGACAAAAGCCCCTAAAAGATCACAGGCTGCGTTCTGCACGCGTTCAAGAATTTCATGAGCCTGCCTTTCATCCAGCCCTCTGAAGTTCAGAGTCACGTGAATTTCTGGAAACCTGGGATAAAAACCGAAAATTACATCCGGCTCAGAACGCTGCAGGTCGTCGAGTATTTCCGCCACCCGGGATTCCCCGATGCCATATAGCTTCAGGACACGCTGAAAAAGCCTATCGAGTGGACCGTAGACCCTCATGATTCCGGGAATCACGAAATGGTCCAGCAAGCGGCGCATCTGTTCCGGCACTCCCGGAAGGAAAAAAAAATCCGCATCTCCGCCCTTGATCTTGAAACCGCAGCTTGTACCTTCCGGATCCAGGGGTTCAGCTCCTTCCGGCAGCATCGCCAGCTTTTCAAGAGGACGGTTTATCTTCGCCCCCGTTTCATCTGCATAGCGCAAAAGGCTCCGGTAAACCTCCGGATGGCGTATCAGCCGAAGCCTGAACGCGCCGGCGGCGATTTCACAGGTGATATCATCCACCGTCGAACCGAGCCCCCCGGTCACGATCACGAAACCGCCCCGCCGCATCGCCTGTTCGAGCTCGCTGGAAACGGCCCTTTGGTCGTCTCCGAGGCATGTAATACGCGTAACCTGCAGGCCTGCATCAATAAGCCGTCGGCATGCGTATCGGGAATTGACATCAAGTACCTTCCCCGAAGTCAACTCATCGCCTATGGTTATTATCTCGCAATTCATCCCGCGCTTCCCGACTGCATCACGACAAAACCCCTGCAAAAAAAAGACCCCACAGGCCCAGGGCACTGTAAATACCGGCCACCAGATCGTCCGCGACGATCCCCAGGCCTCCGGGGAGCCTCTCTGCCATTCCTACAGGAAACGGCTTGACGATATCGAAGAAACGAAACAACAAAAATCCCGCAAGCAGAAGGCTCCAGGAGGGTTTCCACAAACCCACGGTTGTGAAAAACCCAACCACTTCGTCGACAACGACTTCCGGTGGATCTTCGACCCCAGAGCGGCGCCGATAGAAATCGGAACTCCAAACGGCCACAAAAATCAAAACGACGAGCAAGGCAATTTTTACGAAAAGCCCGAAGCACCCGGCTATTAAAATCAAAGGGACCGCGGCGAGTGTCCCCGCTGTGCCGGGTGCCACCGGCGAAAGACCGCTGCCGAACCATACCGCGATCAGGTTCAAAATTCCCCCGCCCTTCCCGGACCGGGCCTTGGCCGTGCGGTACGAAACGTTATCAAAACGGCATTTCCACATCAAGCACCTATACCCGTCGCTGATCCACCATTAATATTTTTCATGGAGAAATTTAGATGGTGGATTCAGGGCCGTCCGCCTTTTTATCTCCGCCAGGGATCTCCCAGTGCATTCACCCAGGCAAAAATCTCTTTTAATGCTATATTCCTCTCGATCGCCACCTTCCTGCATTCGTCGAACTCAGGCATATAGATCTTGCGCCCTTCGGGCCCGTCCACCTCTTTGACCGGAAGTGGCCCCCAAGGGCTTTCCACGGTAACCCGCCTCCGTTCCAGTATCATTCTGGCGCTGTAGCGGTATCGGACTCCAAGGGATGTACTTTCCCGCAAAACCACGCCGACAAGGTCATCCTTGTCCGCAGGACGTCCAATGACCTCTATTCGTACCCCCGGCCTGTTTTTCTTCATATGAACCGGGCAAAAAGCAACATCCAGCGCACCGGCCTCGAAAAGCCGCTCCATCAGGAAACCGACGCTTTCGGGTGTCATGTCATCCACATTCGTTTCGATGACGGCGACAGTCTCGGTGTCGGCCCCTGTCGCAGACTCCCCCAGAATAAGCCGGAGCAGATTGGGTTTTCCCCGGGGATCGCTTCTCCCGGCGCCGTACCCCACCCTGCGTATCGTCATTGGCGGCATCCCGCCGAAAGATTCAGCCAGTGAGGTCACGAGCAACGCACCGGTCGGCGTCACCATTTCACGGCGCTGTTCCGAATCATAAACCGGCACTCCCTCCAGCAATGCAACGGTGGCCGGTGCCGGCAGAGGGATCGAACCGTGAGCACACTCAACAAAGCCCGAGCCGAGAGGCAGGGCCGAAACATGGAGATTCTCCACCCCGAGAGCCTCGATGCCGTAGACACTGCCAACAATATCGATTATCGAATCGACCGCACCCACCTCGTGAAAATGAACCTTCTCCGGGTCCTTTCCATGCGCAGCGCCCTCAACCCGCGCAAGACGTTCGAACATCTCGATGCTCCGCTCCTTGACCCATTCACTCAAACCTGATGAACTGATAATTTCTCGAATCATCCCCACATTGCGGTGGTGATGTTCCCTGCCC
>DSCZ01000609.1 GCA_011048855.1 Desulfobacteraceae bacterium
ACCCCGAACGGATCAACGAGCCCAACGAGGGCTTTGTAATGGGCATTCCCAGGCCAAGGAATGAAAGCGCCGCTTCGCTCATGATGGCCTCCGCCACCTGGATCGTCGAAATCACCAGAACCGATGTCATCGTGTTCGGCAGGATATGCCTGAACATAATCGGCCAGTGGCTGAGGCCGATGACACGCGCAGCCTCCACGTATTCCTTGCCCTTTTCGCCGAGCACCGAGGCCCGCACGGTCCTGGCGTATATTGGCCAGTGGGAGACCGCGATGATGATGATCAACAGCGGAACCGCAAGCTCTTCGTACCTGCCCACACCGAAGGCGAGTTTGAATATGGCACTGGCAAAAATAGCAACGATCAGGTAGGGAATCGAAAACTGAATGTCCGTGATTCTCATAAGGAAGCCGTCGATTTTTCCCCCGAAATACCCGGAGAAAAGGCCGACCAAAATTCCTATAAATGCCTGGAGGAGAACGGCGCCACAACCGATCAAAAAGGAGACCCTGAGGCCGTAAATCATCGTGCTCAGCAGGCATCGACCCTGGATGTCGGTCCCGAGCAAAAATCTCTTATCTCCTCCTTCCATCCATGAAGGCGGCATTTCGGCATCCATAATGTCGATCGTCGCGCTGTCGTAGGTGTTATAGGGGGCGACCACCGGTGCCGAAAGCGCAATGATGATCAAGAACACCAGGACGAAAAAACTTACGATCGCGATGACGTCGTTTTTGAAGCTGTGCAAAAGATAGGATTCTTTGAATCTGGACCAGGTTCTCATTTCGCCCCCGTTACTCGCACCATCGGGTTGACTACCCCGTAAATGACGTCAACCACCGTGTTTACAAGGACAAAAATAACCCCCACAAACACGAGATAGGCGACCAGAAGGGAAGTGTCAGATCTTTCAACCGCTTCGAGGAACATGAACCCCATTCCCTGCCATTGGAAAACCGTTTCTGTGAGGATGGTGAAGGCGAACATGATACCCAGTTGAACACCGAAAACCGTGATCACCGGAAGCAGGGTATTCTTGAATGCATGAATGAACCAGACCCTCCTGCGATCAAGCCCCTTGGCCCAGGCGAATTTGATGTACTCCGTTTCCAGCACTTCCATCATCTCAGCGCGGATCAGACGAATAAAAAGCGGAAGCATTATCGAAGAAAGCGATATCGCGGGGAGAATTAAATGCAGCAACCCGTCGACCGTCAGGAAGCCGGTATCCCAGAAACCCCATACAGTGACGGTTTCACCACGCCCGAAAGATGGAAGCCAGTTGAGCTCCACGCTGAATAGATAAATGAAAGCGATGGCGGTTAGAAAAACCGGGACGGCAACACCGACCGTACTTCCTGCAATTGCGATCCTGGAAATCCAGCTTTTTGGATAGATTGCCGAATAGATTCCGATGGGTATCGAAACAAAAATCAGAATAATCGAGGTGACGATAACCAGTTCGATTGTTGCAGGTGCCTTGGATAAAATCACATCCATCGCGGGTTTTTTGTAGAAAAACGATAATCCCAGGTCCCCCTTGCAGGCCCTGACGACGAAGCGGTAATACTGTTCATAAAAAGGGTCGTTGAGGCCGAGCTTGTCTCTGATCTCCTCTCTCTCGGCCGGGGTTACCCGTTCCCCCACCAGGTCCCTTACAGGATCCCCGATGTGATGCTGGATCGAAAAGCCCACGAGGCTTATTACCAGCATCACGAGGATGGATTGAATGATTCTTCTGATTATAAAAGCGAGCATCCGTTGACCAGCCAGTTTCCATCCGGAAATGGTCCTTTTCCCTACTCTCCGCGCAACCCCTAATATTTTCGGGGCAGGTCGACTGCCGGAAGAAGTCGTGCCTGCCCCTGTTTAGGTATTCTCACGCAATCATTGAACGACGAGATCTCCGAGGTATGGGAAATTCATCGTGTTGATGATCGGAGCCACCTCAACTCCTTTTGGGGCTCCGTAGGAGTGGTTCTGCCAGTGGAACGGAACAAATGCGGCGTCGTCATACAGGATCTGCTCGATTTCCTGCAGGATCGACTTTCTTTTTTCCAGGTCCGTTTCAACCTGGGCGGCCATCGTCAATTCATCGATTTTCGGGTTGCAGTAGTTTCCGCTGTTGTACTGCCCGTAGCCTGTTTCCTGGTTCGGGCACATCATCAGGAATTCCGAGAAATTTCCGGAATCCTCGGTATCCGAATGCCACCCCACCATCTGGATATCGGCTGCCTGGGCGTCGAATTCATCCCAGTACTGGGCTTTCGGCATGGTCTTCAGGTTCACCTTGATGTTGATCCTCGCAAGCATCGGAACCACGGCTTCGGCGATTTTTTCGTCGTTCACATAGCGGTTGTTCGGGGCGATCATCGTGCACTCGAAGCCTTTTTCCAGCCCGGCTTCTTTCATCAGCGCCTGGGCTTTTTCAAGATCGAACCGCGGTTTCAGGTTTTCGTTGTGCCCCATGTAACCTGCCGGGCTCTGCTGGGCGGCGACGGTAGCCGTCCCTTTCATAATTTTCTCGACGATCCCCTCGTTGTTGATCGCGTGCACAATCGCCTGGCGCACCCGCACATCCTTGAACTCGGCGCGCCGCTTCTGGTTCAATTGAAGCGTGATGATCCTGCCGCCGGAAAAGGTAAAAAGATTGACTTTCGGATCTTTTTCAATTCTCCCGAAATCCTGCGGCGGGACAGGGGAGATGAAGTCCACATCCCCTGAAAGAAGAGCCGCCACCCGTGTCGCTCCTTCCTTGATGGGGGTCAAAACCATCTTGGATACGTTTCCAGGGCTGTCCTTGTCCCAATAATCGGCGAAACGGTCAAAAACATATCTGGCGCCCTGTTCCCATTCCACCAATTTGAAGGGGCCGGTGCCGGATTCGTTTTTGAGTGCAAAAGATGGCCCGATTTTTACGACCGCGTCTTTAGGCTGGCCGGTCTCATCGGTGCCGGAATAGAATTTATGGTCCATCGGAAAGATGTAGGTGGCCATGTTGATCAAGAGGGCATAGGGTTTTTTGGTTTTGATGTCAACTGTATGGTCGTCTACAATGGTGCAGCTTTCAAACGGCTCGAAAAGCCCTTTGAAATCCTGGCTTCTGTAAAAACGTTCGAAAGTGAACTTGACGTCCGCAGCAGTAAACGGGTTTCCGCTGTGGAACTTGACTCCTTTTCGAAGATGGAACCGCATGGTCAAGTCATCGATTCGCTCCCACTTAACGGCCAGGCGGGGTTCGAACGTCATGTCCTGCCTGTAGCGTACGAGCGGGTCGAATACCCAGTGGGAATACTGAAGCATTCCGCCCGAGAGCTGCACCTGCGGATCCTGTGAAACCGGCCCGGCATCAAGGGCCACCCTCAGGGTCTTGGACTGTGCGATGCAGGTAAAACCCAGCACCAGCACCATCGCCGCAAAAAACATAAAGAGCTTTCTCATAAACGCCCTCCTTTTGTAGTTGATGATTGATAATGAAAACGCCGTCGCGCGAAAAACCACCCAAACACCCCCGTTGTGCCCGCTGCCGGAAAAGCGGGTGCCTACGTTTCGAGAAAACCGGCTGAATGAATAAACGAAGCTGGCTTTCAGCCTGTGTTCCTGGATGATCACAAGCTAAAAATAACTATAGTAATCAATGCGTTGTCCGGCCTGCAGCATAGATGCAAGGATTCCGAATGTCAAGGAGAAATCGGCGCTGAAATAAAGAGGTTTCCCAGCACTGACAAATTACCGGTTCAGGAAACCGATAAGCTCCTCATTGAAAGTGTCGGCATGCTCGACGTTTACAAAATGGGCGGCATCCGGAATCACCCTCAACCGGGAGGAATCGATCCGGCTGCTTATATATTCAGCTGCGGACACGGGGGTTCCTGGATCGAGGGAACCAACGATCACCAGGGTCGGCAGGGTGATCTCCGCGAGAACATCCCGCAGATCCATGTCCCGTATAGCCTCGCAGCACGCACAGAATCCTTCGGGAGATGTCGCAAGTACCAGGTCTTTTATCGCTTTGACTCTTTCAGGTATTTGCTCCCTGCCTTTGCCGGTGAACCACCTGTCGATGGTTGCGTCGGCGACGGACTCCATCCCCCTTCTTCGCACCGCCTCGATGCGCTCGTTCCAGAGGTGGGGCGGGGGCATATAGGCCGAGGTTGAACTGAGGATCAGTGAAAGGAGCCGTTCAGGTCTCCGTGCACCCAGCAGTTGGCCGATCATTCCTCCCATGGAAAGGCCGCAGAAGTGAACCTTTTCAATTCCAAGCGAATCCAGGAGAGCCGTCGCTTCGTCAGCGAGCATGTCCATGGTATAGGGACCCGGCGGAACATCAGAACCTCCATGGCCCCGACTGTCGTACCTGAGGACCCTGAAACCCTTTTCTGTCAGCGCCGGCACCTGGGAATCCCACATCTCGATGTTTGACGCCAGTGAATGCGATAGCATGACCGTTTCTCCAACTTCGGCACCCTCCATTCGATAATTGATGTTTATTCCGTTCACTATAGCTTTGCTCATGAGCGTCTCCTTTTCATTGATTCCCGTGGAAGCATGAAATTCATCCGTCCGGCTCCACGATCCTGCGATCGTCACCCAAAAAAAAATTTCTCGAGCTGCACAATAACAGAATTGCAATTGATAGAAAAGTCGGGAGAATTGCCGCATTCACGGCGAACTCCTGGAAGAAGGAAGATAACGCCCATTCGGAAATACCGGATGAGCACAAGCCTCGTTTCCATACCCGGTGAACCATCTCCATCCAGTTTGCATGGGGAAGTGGAGTTCACCTTTACGCCTTGCACAAAGCGAAATCGTGCGCTAATTTAAAGTTGATTGGAGTTGTAAACAGCCGTGGCGAGACGCGAAACGCCGCGGAAGCTCGCACAAAGAAAGGAAGCTGGAATGCTTGAACGAGGAACTCCGGTTTTAATGACAAAAGGATAAAATGGAGTGAGAGGAGAAATTATTCATAGACTGGATTCTCCCCTGGAATTTTATGTGGTACGGCTCGAAAACGGGATGCACCCGGTGGTGGGACCTTCTGCATTTACAATTATTGATCATTCGGAAACACCGGAAGACAACCCGTGATGGTGGGAAAAAAATCGGACAAGGCAGCGAGATGAGCGAAAATATCGAAGAAGATAAACACAAACGGTTTTCCATGAAAATCCGCGAGATGGAAATAGACGATCTGGCAGACGTATTTCACCTGGGAGAAGAAATTTTCAGTGTTGAAAAAACACCCAATACCTATCGTACATGGGATGAATATGAAGTAATCGAGCTCTATTATGCAGACAGCGAATTTTGTATTGTTGCCGAGATTGACGAACGAATCGTCGGCTTCGCCCTGGCCACCACGATCACCAAGGCTCGCTCGGCCTGGAAATACGGTCACCTGATCTGGCTCGGAGTGCATCCGGACTATCAACGCTCCGGGATCGCCGAACGTCTGTTCAAGCGATTTCGCGAGATCATGCTGGCAAACAAGGTGAGAATGCTTGTGGTGGACACCGATGCCGAAAATCTCCCGGCCCTGAGGTTTTTTCGAAAACTCGGTTTCGGCAGCCCGACCCGCCATATCTACATGACAATGAACCTGACAGCGCATCGCCAGAACCATAAAAAAACGAACCATGTCGAGTGATGAGCCAAAGAATGAATGTTGAAATACGGCCGGACAGGCTGAAAAAACTTTTCCGCAAGCTGGTGGATATTTACAGCCCCTCCGGTAAAGAAGAAGAGATAGTCGAATTTCTATCCCGTTATCTTAAAAGGGCGGGCCTTCCGGTGACGCTCCAGGACGTGGATGAAAATCGCTGCAACATCCTCGTGATTCCGGAAAAGGCCGATATTCAGGCCGGTTTTGTAGGGCACTTAGACACGGTGGCCGCCCACAACCTGGAAACATTCGGTTTCAGTGAAGAAGGCGAAGTCGTCTCCGGACTTGGAACCGCGGATATGAAAGGTGGATGCGCTGCATTGATCGAGGCTTTTACAGCTCTGTGGGAATCCGGATGTCATGGTTTGCCGGTCGCCCTATGCCTGCTTGTAGGGGAGGAAGAGGAGGGTGACGGTGCCGAAGCGCTACTCACGGAGTTCCATTTTCCGTGGGCCGTAATCGCCGAACCTACATCGCTCAAACCCTGTCTATCCCACTATGGTTATGCAGAAATACAGCTGTCTACGGCCGGAGAAAGAATGCATGCGTCCATGGCCAAGATGACCGACAATGCAGTTGAAGTCATGCTCAGGCTTATTTTGGACATTTCGCGTCATATCCAGACCGAAAGGCCCGATCTTGTTTATAACATCAGGGATCTTTTCAGCGCTCAGTCCGGTTTCGCCGTACCGGAACGATGCGATGCATCGATCGATCTGCATCTTCCACCGACAGCCCCGATCGGGGAAATCATAACCGAGATCGAAGAGCTTGCCGCTGATCACCGGTACAATCACGAAGGGGTGGAAACCCAGTTCAGAGTGGTTACGATCGATGCCGGTTATGATCTTCCCGAGCGGGGCCCGCTGATCGATGCTTTGAAAACTGCATTTGCAGCTTTTTCGATAGACTGGGAACCTGAAGCGTTCAGAAGTCATTCCGACGCCAACCGCTTCTGGGCCGCCGGAGTAAAACCGATCTTGCTTGGGCCGGGAGACCTGGTAAAGGCCCATTCTCCTGATGAATGCATTTCGTTTGACGAAATCCAAAAAGCCGCCGGCCTTTATGCCGGTTTGCTGGGCGGGGATTTTTTTGATCATAAGTGCTAGTAGAAGAACTGATATTCCGGCGTTTTATACAAAATGGTTCATAAATCGATTGAAAGAAAAGTTCTGCCTCGTGCAAAACCCTTTCAAACGTTCCAGTTTTAATCGAGTCAGCCTGGACCCTCGCGACGTTGACGTGATTGTGTTCTGGACCAGGAATGCCCGACCGTTGCTAACCCATCTTCCGGAGTTGGATCGATTGGGCTACCGCTATTATTTTCATTATACCGTTACTGGAAATCCTCCATTCCTGGATCCTTGCTGCCCCGGCCCTGAAGAGGCGCTCCAGACATTTCAAAAGCTGGCCACGGACATCGGCACGGATAAAGTCATATGGAGATACGACCCCATAGTTCTCACGGCGGAAACCGACGAAAAATTTCACAGGGAGATGTTCGAATTTCTAGCCTCTCGTCTAAGGGGTTTTACCAAAAGGGTGATGGTGAGCCTGGTGCAGGTTTACAGAAAAAACAGATCCCGCCTGCGCCAGGCAGGGAACAGGGGCTCGATTCTGATAGACCTATCCACAAAAGGCCTGGAGAATTTAATGCAATCGCTGAGTTCAATCGCTGCCGAAAACAGCATCGAGATTTTTTCCTGTGCACAGGAAAACGATATGAGTCATCTTGGAATCAAAACCGGCCGGTGTATCGACCCCGATTTAATTGAAAGGCTTTTCGACCTTCATGTCAGCAGGCGGAAAGATCCCGGTCAGAGGAGGGCATGCCGATGCGCTGTGAGCCGGGACGTCGGAGCCTATGATACATGCATATATGGCTGCCGTTATTGCTACGCCACGACCAGCATCGAGAGGGCGCGCAGCCGCTACA
>DSCZ01000233.1 GCA_011048855.1 Desulfobacteraceae bacterium
GAGTGAAATATAGCATTAGCCCCTCTTTTTTTAAGAACTTTCACCGCAGGGGTGGAAGGCGTTTTTTCTCTGCCCATCTAACTCCTCGCATGCTGTTTTCCCGTTCATTTTTTTCGAACACTGATATGAATACCATACAAGACACGCCGCAAAAAGTACTCATTGAAAAACACCTACGGAAATTCACCTGATTCTCATGAGGGCAACCCGTACCAAGGTTTTTAGTGCAAAGCATCTTGACACCGGAAATCCGCTTACCTTATATTTGCCGATACAAGCAGGCTCGGACGCCTGTATCCGGTTATAGACCCCGCAGTGGTTTTTTCGTTTGATTTTTCCTTCAACCGTTGGAGAACAACCTTATGAAATTCATCCGGGAACGTGTTTTAAAACAGGAATTCATGGCCGGCGCCTGGTGTAATCTGGGTTCTCCGATCACCGTGGAAATGGCCGCCCGTGCCGATTTTGACTGGATACTGATAGACCAGGAGCACGGGCCAGGGGACAACATGACCCTCCTCCACCAGATTCAGGCCGCCGAGGCCGGTTCGGCCCCGATCATCGTGCGTATAGCGTGGAATGAAATGCCGAGATTCAAGCGTGTACTCGACCTGGGAGCCGCCGGTGTCATGGTTCCTTATGTTCAGACTCCACAGGAAGCCGCCGACGTAGTATCTTTCATGCGTTATCCACCGGAGGGGGTACGGGGTGTGGCGAGCACCCCCAGGGCGGCTGGATTCGGCCACGATTTCTCCGAATACTTCGACGCCGCAAACCGCAGTCTTCTCACCGTCGTCCAGATTGAAACGGCCAGAGCAGTTAAGAATTTGGAAGCCATTGCCTCTGTTCCAGGAGTGGATGTTCTTTTCGTCGGTCCTCTGGATCTCTCCATAAGCCTTCAAAAACCAGGACGGTTCAAGGATCCTGATTTTATCGAAGTCTTAAAACATATTTCCTCCGTCGTGAAATCCACCGGCAAGGCGGCGGGAATGTTTCTGCCCGGTCTGCCCGAACTGCCGCTCGCCGTCGAACTCGGTTTTACGTTTGTCGCTGTATGTACCGACGGAGGCATCGTGACCTCAGGCATGAAAGATTCTATAACGGCCGTGAACAAATACAGGCACTAACGATGATGGGCCCCCAATTTAAAATCCGAACACGCTCTGACCGATCTAACTGAATAAAACCAAAAAAGGAGTTCCCATGCCCGATATCCCTACCCGCCTGATTTCATACATCAATCTCGTGGACTTCTGCCGAAGCGCATATGAAAAATGCGGAGTTTCGCCGGAAGAGGCAAGGATAGGCGCAGAGTACCGTATCAGTAGGCCGGGTCATCCTTAATGCGAAAAATGGCGTTTCAATTCCCCAGGGCTGGGCCGTAGATGCAAAAGGCCGCCCGACCACCGATCCGGTCGACGTAAGCGAACGCTTATCTTCGGGCACCCCTATACCCGAAGCTGTTGCATGTGAACTGCAGAACCTGGCCAAACGGCTGGGAGTGACGTTAAGCTTCCAATAGCGGCACCCAAAACCAGGCAGGCAGGAGAGAAATTAAATGAAAGACTATGTTTCGATCACCAAGAAGACACGCAGTCGGATACTGGTGGAAGGGCCTCATAAAGCCGGTGAACGGGCTCACCTGCGCTCTCTCGGCCTTTCCGGAGATGACTTGAACCGACCGTTCATTGCAATAGCCAATTCTTTCAACGAGGCCCATCCGGGACATGTGCACCTGCGCGGCTTGGCCGAAGAAGTGAAAAGAGGTATTTTTCAGGCCGGAGGTATCGCTTTTGAGTTCAACACGATAGCAATCTGCGACGGCCTGACCCAGGGCCATATCGGCATGAGGTATGTACTTCCCAGCCGCGACCTGATAGCCGACTCGATCGAGCTTGTCGTCGAGGCTCAACAGATGGATGGTGTGGTTTTTATATCTTCGTGCGACAAAATCGAACCAGCCATGTTAATGGCGATGGTTCGACTCGACCTGCCGTCTGTGATGCTCACCGGAGGTCCTATGCTGCCCGGCACTTTCAAAGGACGGCCCGTCGCGATTCCGGACATGCGGGAAGCTGTGGGTCGCTGGGTGAGCGGTGAATTGAACGACAACGAAATACTGGAGCTTGAATGCAACGTGTGCCCCGGCCCGGGTTCCTGTGCGATGATGGGCACCGCGAATACCATGGCATGCGTAGCCGAGATCCTTGGCCTGACTCTCCCTGGCTGCGCCACCGCTTCCGCGGTTTCCTCCGTTAAAAAACGCCTGGCCCGGGAAAGCGGCCGGCTTGTAGTGAAACTGATCGAAGAAGGGATCACCCCTGGCAAAATCATCACGAAAGCCGGCCTTCACAACGCTGTGACCCTGTGCGCTGCAATAGGCGGCAGCACGAATGCAGTGCTTCATCTCCCAGCAATTGCCGGCGAGCTGGATATTGACATCGGTCCGGAGGATTTCGACGGTATCAGCCGAAAAACCCCTTATCTCACCAGCATAAAGCCTTCCGGACCCTATACCACCGCCGACCTGGACAGGGCCGGGGGAGTGCCGGCCCTGATCAAGAGGCTTCTTCCGGTGTTGAACGCGGATGAGAAGAACCTCTTGGGTGAGACCATCACCCAGATCGCTGCACGGGCCGAAGTGCGGGACCAGGAAGTAATAAGGCCGCTCGACAATCCCGTGCGCAAACAGGGTTCCTACGCTGTCCTCAAAGGAAACCTGGCACCGGAGGGAGCTGTTGTCAAAATATCGGGAGTTGCGCCTGAAATGATGCGCCATTCCGGTCCTGCAAGGGTGTTCAACAGCGAAGAGGAAGCCGACGAGGCGATTTATGACGGCCGAATAAATTCGGGCGATGTGCTCGTACTGCGTTACGAAGGCCCTAAGGGTGGCCCGGGCATGAGAGAAATGTTGGGTGCCACAGCCGCATTGATGGGCATGGGACTTGGAACCTCAACCGCCCTGATAACCGATGGCAGGTTTTCCGGGGCGACCCGCGGCCCCTGCATCGGACACATTGCCCCGGAAGCCGCGGCTGGAGGCCCCATAGCATTTGTGAATGAAGGAGATATTATCGAAATCGACATCCCGGCGCGCACGCTTGAACTCAAAGTCGCCCGGGAAGAACTGTTAAAGCGGCGTCAAAGCACAACGATCCTAAGCAAAAAAGTCCGTGGTGCACTCAAACGTTACAGCCGCCTTGTTGGAAGCGTTTCCAAGGGGGCCAGGCTCGATGATGAATGAAAGGAAGCCAAAATGTCCGAAACGCGATCCACTATCCTGAAACTTCACCCTGAAGACAATGTTGTTCTTGCACTCGTAGATATTCCGGGGGGTTCGGAGCCGGCTCCCGGAGTCTTCTGCAAGCAGAGGATTCCCGCTGCTCACAAAATCGCCTCCGAACCTATCCCGGCCGGAGCCCCAATCGTCAAGTACGGGCAGATCATCGGATTTGCCTCCACCGATATTCCGGCCGGCGTTCACGTGCACACCCACAATGTCTTATTCAAAGATTTTCCGCGCGATTCGCAGCCATCATCCGGCAAAATACCGCCACAGGAAACACTTCCACCCGAAAAACGCTCATGTTTCAATGGTATTCTCAGGCCTGACGGCAGGGCGGGGACCCGCAACTACATCGGAATCATACCCACATCGGCCTGTTCGAGCCAGGTGGCAGTGGAAATAGCCCGCTCTATTGGAAAAATCGACATGGAACCCTTTACGCACGTAGACGGAATCGTGGCCCTCCCCCACAAGGACGGCTGCGGGATGCTCGACAGGGACGAAGGGCTCTCGATGCTCCAGAGAACCGTCGCAGGGTATGCTGATAACCCTAATTTTGCGTCTGTCGTGTTGGTGAGCCTCGGCTGCGAGGTAAACCAACCGGAAGCTCTCTGCGAGATGCTTGCTTCCACAGCCTGGAAGCCGGTGGTCAGCATAGACATTCAAAAGCTTGGCGGTGCCCGCGCCGCTATTAATGCCGGTCACGCTGCGGTCATGGACATGCTTACAACCGCGGATCAAGCAAGGAGACAATCTCTCTCTGCGGAACATCTCGTGGTGGGACTCGAATGCGGAGGCTCCGACGCCTACTCGGGAATCAGCGCCAACCCGGCCCTGGGAGCCGCGGTGGATCTACTGGTTCAAAACGGAGGGACCGCGATCCTGTCTGAGACTCCTGAAATATACATGGCCGAACACCTTCTCGCCCGCAGAGCTGCAAACCCCAGGGTGCACGACGATCTTCTGGATATAATCGACTGGTGGGAAACCTACTCCTCCACACGGGGACAGACTATAAACAACAACCCTACGCCCGGAAACAAGGCGGGGGGTTTGACGACGATCGCGGAAAAATCTCTTGGAGCCGTGGCCAAAGGAGGAACGAGCCCCCTTAACGCCGTTTATCGGTACGCTGAAAAGGTCAATGTCGGCGGACTTGTATTCATGGATTCACCGGGCTATGATCCAGTTTCCATCACCGGAAAGGTGGCCGGGGGAGCAACTCTCATTTGTTTCACCACCGGCTGCGGCAGTGTCTCCGGGTGTAAGCCGTCACCTGTCCTAAAACTGGCAAGCAACAGCAACCTCTACCTAAGGCTCGAGAAAGACATGGATATAAACTGCGGATCGATATTGGACGGTGAAACCAGTGTCGAAACAATGGGGCGCCGTATTTTTGAGAGGATCCTGTCCACGGCCTCAGGATCTCCGACGAAATCGGAACAACAGGGGTTCGGAGACATGGAATTCTCACCCTGGTTGATAGGGGGAGTGCTCTAAGATTTTAGATCTCACCCGTTGTTCTCGGCCCCCTGCAGCCTGACGAGGTTTTCCCTGGCGAAATCCAGATCCGGATCCAGTTCCAGTGCCAGGCTGTAATATTGAACGGCCTCCTCCACCTTACCCATATCTCTATAGTTGGAGGCGATGTTGGCGTAGTCGATTCCGGAGCCGGGATTTAAGGCCAACACGCTTTTAAAACATTCTATAGCTTTTTCATGCTCTTTGAGCTTGAAGTGACAGAATCCCATTAGATTGTAAACATCCGTCCGCTCACGGTCCAGCTGCTCGGCTTTTTTAAGCACCTCTAACGCTTCCCGGTAACGCTCCAGTTCTTTTAGACAAACCCCGGTATAGGAATAAATGGTAGGCAGCTCCTGTTCGGCAGGATCTAGGTCAGAGGCTGCCCTCAGGTGCTGAAGAGCCTCTCCAGGTTCATCGATGGAAAGATATGTGAGGCCCAGAAAAAATCGGGTGTAATATTTGCCTGGAAGCCTCCGATTCATCTCCTGAAGAAGCGGAATTGCGGAATCCGCCCCGTCGCCTCCGGCAATCAGCTTAGCGGTAAGCATACCGACGCTCGTACCGGAAGTGCGCTCACGGAAATGGGCACCGGGAACCACAACGTAAACAGCAGGAATTTTTAAATCCGGATTTGTAACGTCGATCACGAACGCATGCAGACCCTGATCCGCTAATTTCTGGACGCATTGTTCAACTTCAACCCGGATATTGGAATCCGACAAATCAGGCAGCGACCGGATAGAAACAACCGTTTCCCCCCCTGTCAGAAATTCAACATCTTCAAGTGCGCGAGGTTTCGGAAGACCGCTCGCGACATAACTGGAACCGCTGTTGAAGTCCCCCCCGAGCTGGGCCGCTTCGGTTAATGCCCTTACAACGGCCTTTTGCGGGTCGGGGCTGGTTCCGGCGGTCCATACTATCTCACTTCTGCCGGGAAATGTCGCCGGGTCATAAGCAATCACCCCCACAGTTGCAATTCCGGTATTGAGACTCATATCGAAAAGAAACACGCTGATACCGGCATGTTCAAATTTATCAAGAAGCCCCCGGGCTACGGGGTCGGTCACCGTAGCCTTGTCGATGATCGGCACCGTCATCTTAGAACGGCTGACCACCGAAGATACATGCCGTTCGACGACCTCACACAGGGCTTGAAGCACGGCTTCTTCGATACAATTACCGGCCGCAGAGCCATTGTATTCATTGAGCGCAAAGAACCAATCGAACGGCACCAGTCTCTCGTCTCCGGTAGTCAAATCGACGCCCGCCGTCCATTTGACCGGGGTCATGGAAAAAAGATCGAGTGCTGCAGATGCATCGATCGAATCATCATGAACCGACAGCCGAATCTGGTCCAGCCCCATCGCCTTCCCAGACACTTCTTCATGGGGAAAACGTATGAAATTGGCTGGATCCGAGCTGAAAGTAAACAGACTGTATCGTTCAGCCAGCTCCATTACCGCACTGGCCTCGGCCTGCGAAGGGCTGGCGCCTTTTCCCATCTGCTTTTTGGCCCCTGTCGCCGTTTCAGCATCCCTTCCACACAGGCTGAAATAAACCGGTATGTCCAGCCTTCCGTTGTCTATCCTCACAGTCTCTTTGAGAATATCCAGCCTCACTCCGGCCAGCTTTTCCCTGAAAACACCCACGGTCTGTTCCGGGGCCATTATCTTGCCGAGTTCGAATGTCTCGGTCTTAAAAGCATCCTTAAGTGTTATTCCTCGATTCATCCCGATATACTCTCCCTGCCTCGTCGATAATTCCGGAGAAAACTTTTCAACGAGGCGGATCTTCTTTGAATTTTGGTAAAAGTTCGCGGTTCATTTTTCCGGAAACATAGCCTTCCAGGTCGAGTGCCACGTGGTAGAACCCGATCGAGCGAAAAGCCTCAACAACCGCCGTCCGTCGAACCGGATCGATGATTTTTCCAAAGGACTCTGTCGGCAATTCGATCCTGGCCGTCGTTCCATGATGCCGCACACGTGACTGACGAAAACCCAGCCTCTCCAGGCATTGCTCGGCATCGCGCACCGCAGTCAGTTTCTGAGCGGTTATCATCGTGCCGTATGGAATCCTGCTGGCCAGGCAGGCCATTGTCGGAAGGTTCCAGGTCGGCAGTTTTTTTGCCCTTGAAATTTCGCGGATATCTTCTTTCGTAAGACCGGCTTCAAGCAGCGGTGCTCGTATCCCGGCTTCCTCGGCAGCACGCAAACCGGGGCGAAAATCCTCTGGATCATCGGCATTCGCGCCGTGCACCACCCACGGGACTCCCCTGGAACCGGCAATTCCCTTCAATTTGTCGATCATCGCTTTCTTACAATAGTAGCAGCGTTCCGGCCCGTTTTCGACAAACTCAGGGATCTCAGTTTCATTCGATCGGATAACGATGTGTTCCACTCCCAGGTTTTTCGCGAAATTTCTGGCCCTCTCAGTCTCCGAAACGGGATATATAACGGATTCAGCCGTCACCGCTATAACTTTCGAACCCAATTTCTGATGGGCTGCAGACAAAAGAAATGCACTGTCAACCCCTCCGGAAAAAGCCACAATCACAGATTCGAACCGGCCTAGAATTTCCAATAGTTTTTCAAACTTTCGTTCAACATCGTCTGCCATACAGACACCGCCTCTCTGCAAATCTTCAAAATATCCGGCACCGAACCGACAAAAAAACACCTGAACGATTTTCGCATAATTTCTGCGCTGAATTGTTTAACATTACATGATGTCAGGTAGCATTTCAATATGAATATC